>NZ_JBFBCE010000171.1:0-6852 GCF_040689595.1 Streptosporangium sp. NPDC051023
GACGGGACCTTAGACAAGTCCGACCCTCCCAGTTCAAGGGCACTTTTCTCATGTAAACGATCAAGTTCTCCGAAACTCACCGCGAAAGCTCGAGGCTAGGAGTTGCGACCTCATTTCGAGAGAGTTCGCACGAAACGGACGGCTCGCGACCACGGGCGGCGCCAGGTAGCCCGCCCTCGGGCCCGCCATCACCCCGACCTGAGGAGGTACGGCATGACGGCACCGCAATTCCAGCCACCGCCGCTGAAATTCCCGCCGCCCACCCAGACCGCCACCGTCAGGCAATGGCAGCAGCAGCTGAGAGAGCGCGGCTGGCACATCACCGTCGACGGTGACTACCGCGACGAGAGCAAGCGTCTATGCACCAACTTCCAGAAGGAGCACCACCTGAAGCCCGTGGACGGCGTCGTCGGCCCGATCACCTGGAAGGCCACCTGGGAAGCTCCCAGCACGAGGCCTCCGCAGGCGCCCGACCACCCCCTGCAGAAAGGTGACGTGAACAACGCGGACGTCCGGAAGTGGCAGCAGCAGGTGAACAACCGCGGCTGGCCGGACCTCGAGGTCGACGGCGACTTCGGCCCGCAAACCGAGGCGGTCTGCAAGGACCTGCAGCGTTTCAAGGGCCTGCCGGTGACCGGCAAAATCGACCATCACACCTGGGACGAGGCCTGGCTGGAGAAGGTGCCCGTAGGGGCGGCCAGGTGAGTGCACCGTACGAATTCCGGGCCGGCGTCCCATCGGAGGGCGTCGGCCTTCGTTCGTGTGCATGCGGCCCCGGCGTGATCCACGACCCCGGCGAACTGAATCGCCCCGAGTTCGGTGGAGACCAAACCTCATCTTTGAAGCCGGCAGAAGGATGAAAAGCCGAGGTGGCCCCCCGACGTCGAGACCCAGGGACGACTCTTCGCAAGCACCTCCTTCTCCCGGAGGGGCGATCAAAGGCAGACAGGAAAGTGCTCACACCTGCCTTGATTCAGGCAAGAGGTCGACGATCAAGGCACGGACACGCGTTTCAATCGCTTCCCGAATGGGGCGGACGGCGTCGACCCCCTGTCCGGCCGGATCGTCGAGCTTCCAGTCCTCATAGCGCTTGCCGGGGAAGAACGGGCAGGCGTCCCCACACCCCATGGTGATCACCACGTCGCTGACACGAACGGCATCAGTGGTCAGCACCTTGGGGATCTCAGCGGAGATGTCAATACCGACTTCCCGCATCGCTTCCACCACGGCGGGGTTGACCGTGTCCGCGGGTGCCGAGCCAGCCGAGCGGACCTGGACACGGCCCTCGGTCAGATGGGTGAGAAAGGCGGCGGCCATCTGGGAGCGACCGGCGTTGTGGACGCAGACGAACAACACCGACGGAGCGGACGGAGCGGCGGTCATCATGAAGCCTTTCTGACGCGGACCAGGTGGCTGACGGGTCAGCGACCGGCGACGGTGAACTCAGGTGCGGCCTCGCCCGCGGAAGCGGTGTCATGCCGCGAGGCATCGGCGTTGCCGGAGCGCAGGCCGGTGTGGACAGGGCGGCCGAACAGGATCGTGACCAGGCCCAGACCGACAGCGCCACCAAGGAACTGGGCGACGACGAACGGGCCGATGGAGGCCGGGGCGATACCGGCGAAAGTATCGGTGAAGGCCCGCCCGATGGTGACGGCTGGGTTGGCGAAGCTGGTCGAGGAGGTGAACCAGTAGGCGGCGCCGAGGTAGCAGGCCACCGCGACCGGTGCCAAACGGCCTTGTCCAGTGCGGACCAGACCGAAGATCACAACGATCAGCCCGGCGGTCGCCACGGCCTCGGCCAGCCACAGATGCCCGGCGTAGCGCTCATGGGTCGACCAGCGCACCAGGGGCTGGGCGAACATGGCGTCGGCGAGTACGGCACCACCGATCGCGCCGCCGACCTGAGCGAGTGTGTAGGCGGCTACCTCCCGCCCAGCCGGGCCGTCCCCGCCGGCGCGGCCGTTCCACCAAGCGGCCAGCGAGACTATCGGGTTGAAGTGAGCACCGCTGACCGGGCTGAGCAGCGCGATCAGTACCCCCAACCCCAGGGCAGTGGCGAGTGCGTTGGCCAGCAGCTGAACCCCGATGTCCTGGGAAAGTTCGGTGGCCTGGATGCCGGAGCCGACCACCACGGCCACCAGCGCCGCAGTACCGACCGCTTCGACGGCAACCCGACGCCTCAGGGAAGCCGGGATGTTCACCGGCTCGCCTTCTCAGGGACGGAGGTCTGGGCGGAGGCCTGGCCGGGGGTCTGGGCGGGAGTCTGGGCGGGGGTCTGGGCGGGAGTCTGGGCGGGGGTCTGGGCGGGGGTCAGCAGGGCCGACAGGCGGGCCAGGGCGGTGGGCATCACCCAGTAGTAGACCCAGGTGCCGCGCCGCTCCGAGCCCACCAGCCCGGCCTCGCGCAGCACCCTGAGGTGGTGGGAGATGGTCGGCTGGGAGACGTCGAACGGGCCGGTCAGGTCACACACGCACGCCTCGCCGCCGTCATGGGAGGCGATCAGCGACAGCAGCCGCAGCCGGACCGGATCGGCCAGCGCCTTGAACATCCGCGCCAGCTCGGCCGCGTCCACCTCGCCGAGCGGTTCGCGGACCATCGGCGTGCAGCACGCCGTGGTCTGGTCGAGGACCGGCAGGTTCTGTTTCGACATGTCTCTATGTTGACAGTCATCAAATCAGAGTGGCAACCTCCCTCTTGTATCGACAGTCGTCGATACAAGGATGTTCCGGATGGGAGACCACCATGTCCCGTGTCCAACTCGCTCTGCGCGTGGCCGACCTGGAAGGCTCGATCGCCTTCTACTCCAAGCTTTTCGGTGTCGAGCCGGCCAAGCGCCGCCCCGGGTATGCCAACTTCGCCATCACCGAGCCCCCGCTGAAGTTGGTGCTCCTGGAAGGCGAGACCGATACCGACACCCGCTTGGACCACCTCGGCGTCGAGGTCGAGACCGTTGAGGAGGTCACCGCCGCGACCAACCGGCTGAAGGACGCTGGACTGGCGACCTTCGAAGAAAACGACACCTCCTGCTGTTACGCCCTGCAGGACAAGGTGTGGGTCCGCGGCCCCGGCGCCGAGCCATGGGAGGTGTACGTGGTCAAGGCCGACGCCGACACCCTCGGAAAGTCCGCCACCGCCACGGATCCGGCAGCTCCCTGCGCATGTGGCCCAACCGCTGAGCAGGCCGCCGGCCAGGAACAGCCGGTCACTGTGACGGCGAGCGCGGGCTGCTGCTGAGGACCCGGCACGGACCCCTGCCCCGTCGCGGCAGATGCTCCGGCGGGGCAAAAGGCCGTGGACAGCCGTGGACGGAGACCGGCTTCCAATCACCGATTTCTGACATCCAGCTTCCCCAGAAGCCTGGAGACGCATGGCTCGATGAGATGGCGGGGCCGGATAACGTGACGCGACGGGATCGAGGTAGCGTCCCCCGACCCCTTCCAGGCCGAAGGCCCCCATCCCTCCGCGCCGCCCTACCGCACCTCCCCAGAGAGCAACGCCCTCCACACGCCGTCACCCCTGATAGACGTGCCCTACACCCTGCGGCATGCCGCCGTCTCCACGTGGCTGAACGCCGACGTGCCCACCCTCAGGTCGCCGAGTGGGCGGGGCACAGTGGGATGTCTTGCTGCGGGTCTACGCCAAGTGCATCTATGGCCAGCAGGGCGAGGCGAGGCATCGGATCTGGGACGTGACGAAGCTCTGAAAACTTCGGCACGTATTCGGCACAGCCACCCGTAAAGCATCGTTGACGGCCGTAGACAAGCCGGACATGCGAGAAGAGGCCCTTCACCGCGTTTGTGCTGGTGAGGGGCCTCTTTCTGCTGGTGTGGCAGGTGCAGGACTTGAACCTGCGTAGGCTGAGCCGACAGTTTTACAGCTCGTGACCGTTCTTCAGGTGGCATGGCCGCTGACCTGGTGCGCAGCACGTTCACGGCTCCCCCGCCACCATGATCATTGCACGTCACGGCAGCTGCGGCCGAAGGTCCATCCAGCGGTCGATCTGCGTCCTCATCGGTCCCTCCGCCAGCCGATCGGTGATCAGCTTCATGGGTGCGAGGAGGTTCTTGCAGATGCGCAGAGCCAAGATCTCATCGCGAGGATGCGCCCGGGACTCGTTCCCTTCCGGTGGAACACGGTCCTCGGTCAACTGGGGAAAAAGGGGGAAATCCGAGCGGAGGAGCCGGAACTTGAACGGCGTCCGCAGCTCCACCGCCCGGCGGCTCAGTCGATGGATATGCACAAGGGGTCGGTGACCTTGCCCGGGTTGCTGACCTGGCCGTTCGCATGATCCGCCGCGACGAGGAAGGACTGCGCCCGGCGGTGGGCGTTCAGGTCGCAGTAGAACGTGAGGATCCGCCCGTTGGTGGCGATAATTCGGCCGTTGTCGTCGGTGTCAAAAGTGTAGCCAGTTCTCAGTTCCCAGCCTCCTCCGTAATAGACGTACGTGCTGAAGGTGACCTTGCTGTTCCGGCTGAAGGCGCCGGTGACCCTCAGCGTCACCTGGCGATACTGCGCGGAGTAGTCCTCGGCAGTGTGGGTGCCGAAGATGCGCGGAGGGGCGGACGGGTCCTGCAGACCGAAGGCCGCGTTCGCGTTGTTGATCCGGGCCCGCGACCGGCTGGACGGATAGACGCAGACGTGGTCGGACCGATTGGCCTCGCGCCATACGAACCCCTGCTTGCAGGTGTCCGGGCCCCAGGGGCCGCCGTTCGGCTCCCTGCGTTCGGCGGCCAGCCGGTTCTCCTCTGCGGTCTCCGCGCGGATGTCCGGCACGACCGTCACGCACACGTAGTCATAGGGGAACGCGTCCCGCCACACGAAGTTCTGCTTGCAGGTGTAGGGCCCGTAGGGCAGGTCCGCGGCGGCGGCCGTGGCCGCCGGGACCGCAGCCGCCGGGGGTGCGAGGGACAGCACGCCGGCGATCAGCGCCAGCGCGATGACCAGACCCGTGCCGGGGATCCCCCGGCGGGCCGTCGTCTTCCGCATCGTTTCTCCTTGGGGGTGTCCGCTCCCCGTGAGGGAGGGCTCCTCCGGAGTCCCGCGACATTCCCTTCAGGGAAAATCCGCGCGCAGGGGAAAGAGGCCCGCCGAGCCTTTCGGGGAGAGAGGGTTAATCAGAGAACGGCAAACCGGAAAGGCAACATCCGGAACACCATAATTCACCGTCCCGGAGGCTTTCTGCCGGGCCGTTGTCTTTCTCGACTGTTCTAGCCATTGGTAACACGGCGCGGCCGACATGCCAACGAAAAATGGATTGATCCCGACGAATTAGTACTCCAGCCGTAGATCGTGAGGCGGGGCGAGGTCGTGCGCATGTGAACCTGTGGGGATAGGGCCACAACTACGACGGACGGCTACCGCTGTGATCATTCAGGTGTGATGGAACTGAAGATCATGCGGTGGCCGCGTTGGCCAGAGTAGAACACCTCGGCGCGACTCGCCTACAGGCCGGTTTGGATGACGCGTTCGCCCACGTCGCGGGCCGGTTCAAACGAAGGGAAGTGCGCCTGCGCGCCCGCTCCTTCACCGAAGGACTGCTGTCCGGCGTGGAACGCAAGAGCGGCTGGTCACTGGCCGAATACGCCGGCGAAGCCACCCCCGACGGTATGCAACGACTACTGACCAGCGCGAAATGGGACGCCGACGGAGCCCGTGACGATGTCCGCGACTACGTGATCGACCACCTGGGCGCCGCCGACGGCGTCCTGATCGGCGACGACACCGGCTTTGAGAAGAAGGGCCGCTGTTCGGCCGGAGTGCAACGGCAGTACACCGGCACCGCCGGGAAGATCACCAACTGTCAGATCGGAGTGTTCCTCGGCTACGCCACACCCCGCGGACATGCCCTGCTGGACCGGGAGCTCTACCTGCCCCACACCTCGTGGATCGCCGACGCCGACCGATGCGCCACGGCGAAGATCCCCCAGGAGGTGGAGTTCGCCACCAAACCGCAACTGCTGCAGGCGATGATCAAACGAGCCATCACCGCCGGGGTGCCGTTTGGGTGGGTCACGGCCGATGAGGCCTACGGCGACAACGGCCCACTACGCCGTTTCCTGGAAAACCAGCGGCTCAGCCATGTGCTGGCCGTGGCATGCGACCACCAGATCACCACCGGTGCGGGCAAGGTCCGCGCCGACGTCATCGCCAAAAAGCTCGGCAGGACGGCCTGGCAGCGGCTGTCGTGCGGCAACGGCGCCAAAGGACTACGGCACTATGACCGGGCACTGATCGCCACCGTCGGCCCGGCGCACCGGCTGTTGATCCGCCGCTCCGTCAGCAGGCCGACCGAGTTGGCCTTCTACCTGTGCCACACCCCGGCCCCGGTACCCCTGGGCCGTCTGGTGGCCGTGGCCGGCGCCCGTTGGACGATCGAGGAGTGCTTCCAGACCGGCAAGAACGAGGCCGCCCTCGACCATTACCAGGTCCGGCTCCATCCAGCCTGGTACCGGTATATGACGCCGGCCATGCTGGCCCTGGCCTTCCTGGCCGTCACCCGAGCCGAACTGCTGGACGAACACGACGTGATTGACCAAGACGAACAGGCAGAGCGCCTGGGCAAGGACAAGGAGGCCGGTGTCCGATCGATCGTCGTCTCCGTCAACGAGATCCGTCGCCTGTTCGCGTCGTTGACCCGGCCACCGCTCGATGAGCACCATGTTCGCCGGTGGTCCACATGGCGGTTACGCCATCAAAGCCGCGCTCGACGATGCCACTACCAGCGTCAACGCCTCAGAGATCACTAAGTACGGCTGGAGTACTAGTGTCCTGCGCCTGAGATTCGTTGGCAGAAGCGGGCGAGGGAGTCGAGAATCTCTTCGGCTGTCTTGGTCCAGATGAACGGCTTGGGGT
>NZ_JBFBCE010000172.1:0-6777 GCF_040689595.1 Streptosporangium sp. NPDC051023
CGATCTCCCCACCCCCCCCGCGGGGGGCGTCCGCCGCGCGCGCCGGCCCCCCCCCCCCCACCCCCTGTTGGGCGGGGGTTCTTTCTGGGGGGGGGCCCGCCCCCCCCCCCGCGCTTCGCGCGGCCCACGCCTGGGCAGTGCCCTCTCGGGGCGCCGCTGAGCCTCCGCCCTCGAACCGCCCCAGCGGAAACGGTGCCGCCGATCTCGTCACGTCCTCGACCAGTCCCCGAGTTCGGCGAGCAGGAGTGCCTCGGCGAAGCAAGCGCGTTCGAAGTCGGCCAGATGCAGGTTCTCGTCGGTGCTGTGGGCACGGCTGGCCATATCGCCTCCAGGGCTCGTGATGAGGACGGCGGCCTTCGGGTATGCGGCGGCGAATTCCGCGACGAAGGGGATGGCGCCGCCGCCTCCGAGATCGACCACGTCGCGGCCGAAGGCTCGCTTGTAAGCGCGGCGTGCCGCGTCAAAGGCCGGACCTCGGGTGTCGACCGCGTATGGCTGCGCGATCTCCGTCTCGGTGACCTCCACCTGCGCGCCCCAGGGCGCATGGTCGCGGAGGTGCCTGGCCAGCGCCGCACGGGCCCGTACCGCGTCGTCGCCCGGCGCGATGCGCAGGCTCACCTTGGCCCGGGCGGATGCGGTGAGGGTGTTGGCGGCTTCTGACACGGAGGGTGCGTCGATGGCCAGGACGGTCGCCGCAGGTCCGGCCCAGACCCGTTCGGCGATGCCCCCCGAGCCGAGCAGCCTGACACCGTCGAGCACACCCGCCTCGGCCCGGAACCGTTCTACGGGGTAGCGCGCCTGAGACGGGCGACCGGTGACGAGGCCGTCCACCGTGACCTGGCCGTCCTCGTCATGCAGGGTGGCGAGCAGGCGGCACAGCGCGGTGAGCGCGTCGGGAGCGGCCCCGCCGTATGTGCCGGAATGCATGCTTTCCGCCAGCGTCCGCACCTCGACGACGCAGTTGGCCATGCCGCGCAACGTGGTGGTGAACGAAGGGACGCCCGCTTCGATGTTCTCCGAGTCGGCGAGCACGATCACGTCGGCGGCGAGCCTGTCACGATACCGGTCGAGGAAGGCGCCGAGCGCCGGGGAGCCGATCTCCTCCTCTCCCTCGACGATGACGACGACACCGACCGGCGGACGCCCGCTGTGCGCCCGCAACGCGGCCAGGTGGGTGGCGATCCCCGCCTTGTCGTCGGCGGATCCGCGGCCATACAGCCGCCCACCGCTTTCGCGCGGCTCGAACGGTCCGCTCGACCACATGGCCGGATCGCCGGCGGGCTGCACGTCGTAGTGGGCGTACAGCAGCACGGTGGGACGGCCGGGTGGCGCGGGACAACTGGCGAGGATCACCGGCCGACCGCCGGGGTTGTCATCCAGGATCTTCACCTCCTGCGCGGCGCCGGCGCGGAAGAGCTGTGCCGTCAGCTCCGCGCAGCGGCGCACGTCCTCGGTCGCGGACGGGTCGGCGCTCACCGATGGGATGCGGATGAGGGCCTCGAGGTCGGCTCTTACGCCTGGCAGCACCTTCTGTACGGCGCGCCGCAGTTCATCGCTCACTGATGATCTTCCTTTCCGGTTGTGTGTCGAGCCAGGAGGGGAGAAGGGCGAGAGCCAGCACCGCAACGATCAACGCGAACCCCACCGGATACCCCACGGGCCCGGCCACGAGTCCGAACCCGACGGCGCCGATCCCCATCCCGCCGTCATAGGCGAGGTTCCATAGCGCGCTCACCCGGGCGAACGCGGACGAGGGGGACCGCGCGAGCATCAGCACCAGGGTCACGTTCTGGGCGGCGCCGAAGCCGGCACCGAAGAGCGCCGCGCCCACGATCACCGCGTAGGGGTTGTCGAGCCAGACGATCCCGGCCATCCCGATGATCGCAACGATCACCGCCGGCACCAGCAGGACGGACTGGCCGTGGCGGTCGCCGTACCGGCCTGCCGCCCACCGGGCGAGCGGCATCGCACAGGAGTGTGCGAGCAACGCCGTCGCGGCCGTCCCTTGTGAGCCGGCAGGGACCGCCAGCGGCAGGAACGTCAGCAGCACACCGGCTGCCAGCGTGATCGTCGCGAAGACGCTGACGGGTGGGGCGAGACCGGCGTGGCGCAGAGCGTGAAGGACGCCCCCATGCTGCTCGACCGGCGCCGTCCCTGCGGGCAGCCAGGGAACCCCGATGAACGCGAGCAACGCCAGCCCCGTCCCCGCGAGGAAGACCGGTCCGTAGCCGATGAGCGGAACCAGCCACAAGCCGACCGGCAGCCCCAGGATCGCGGGGATCCCGACGGCCACGCCGTACACACCCAACGCCTCGCCCCGACGCTGGGCCGGAGCCAGCTCGGCCACCATGGCGGGGCCCACCACGACCACGATGGCCAGGCCGGCCCCGCGCGCCAGGCTCATGGCCAGCACCGTCGGCAACGCAGAGGACAGGACCAGCAGGGCCGAGGAGGCGCCGAGCAGAAGGACGCCCAGTGCCGTGCCGACGCGGTAGCCGTACCGAGCCAGCAACGTCGGCATGATCAGTTCCATGAGTACTGTCGCCAGCATGGTGACGCCGGTGGACAGCCCCGCGCCCATATTCCCCGAACCACCTGATGCCACATACAGCGGGACGATCGGGAAAAGCAGGTAGAAGCCCGTCATCGAGGCGAGCGAGGTCATCCCCAGGATGACCATCGGACGGCTGAGCAGCGGTTGCGCACCGGTTTGGATCACCGGGCCAGCTTCGTCGCAATGGCGGCCGGACGTATCGGGCGAATACCCGATCCGGCATCCCTAGTTTTCATCCGTATCTGCGAGTCTGTGTCCATGGTCTTCGTAGGCAGGGACGCGGAGCTGGCCGTTCTGGGGGAGGCCTACACACATGTCCGAGAAGGCTCTTCCTCCACCGTGCTGCTTGGCGGCGAAGCCGGGGTGGGCAAGACCCGGCTGATCGCTGAGTTCGCGGCGCCGCTGACGGGAGAGGCGTGGCTGCTCTCGGGCGACTGCCCCCAGGTGGGCGAGAACGGCCTGGCGTTCGCGCCGTTCACCGCCATGCTGCGCCACCTGCTGCGCAAGATCGGTGCGGAAGACTTCGTCCGCCTCCTGCCCCGTGGCGAGCCCGGTGAGCTGGGCAGGCTGCTCCCGCTCCTGGGTCGGCCCGCCGGCGACGGCGATCCCACCCTGACACAGGCACGGCTCTTCGAAGAGATTCTCACCCTCTTCGAGAACCTCGCCGAGGACCGGCCCTTGGTGGTCGTCGCCGAGGACGTGCACTGGAGCGATCGGTCCAGCCGGGAGCTGCTCGACTTCCTCGTCAGAAACCAGCAGGCGGCCGCCGCCTTCCTCCTGGTTGTGACCTACCGGAGCGACCACCTGCACCGGACGCATCCGCTCCGCCCAGTGCTGGCCGAATGGGATCGTAGGCCGTGGACGACCCGGATGGAGCTTGGCCGGCTCGGCAGGGGCGAGGTGGTCCGTCAGCTCCGCGGCCTGCTCGGCGGCGAGCCGGCCCCCGCGGTCATCGAGGACGTCTTCCGGCGCAGCGAGGGTAACCCGCTGTTCGTCGAGGCGCTGTCAGTCCGGGCGGGCGCGTCGGTTCCCGTGTCCATTCGCGACCTGCTGATCACGCCGCTCGACAGGCTGCCGCAGGAGACACGGCGGGTAGTCCAGGCTGCGGCCGTCGGCGGCGCCCGAGTCAGCCACGCGCTGCTGCGCACCGTCACCCGGTTGGACGACGCCTGTCTCACCGACGCGCTGCGCCCAGCGGTTGGCGCGAACCTTCTCCTGATCGAGGAGGAGGCGTACGCGTTCCGTCATGCGCTGATCCAGGAGGTGCTCTACGACGACGTGCTTCCCGGAGAACTGGGGCACCTTCACGAACGCTATGCCGAAGCCCTGGAGACGGACCCGGAGCTCGCCCCACTGGGCCGGGCGGCGTACGAGTCCGCCCTGCACTGGCACGCCGCCAAGCGCCAACCCGCCAAGACACTGGCGGCCGCTCGCCGCGCCGCCGCGGAGGCCGCGGCGTCCCTGGCGCACGCGGAACAGCTGCACATGCTGCTTCGCGTGCTGGAGCTGTGGG
Organism: Streptosporangium sp. NPDC051023; assembly: GCF_040689595.1. NCBI lineage: Bacteria > Bacillati > Actinomycetota > Actinomycetes > Streptosporangiales > Streptosporangiaceae > Streptosporangium > Streptosporangium sp. NPDC051023. The sequence goes on from NZ_JBFBCE010000172.1 coordinate 4,068, forward strand.
AACAGGCGCCCGATCCGGCCACATCCAAGGCTGACGTGCTCGACGCAGCGGTACGCGCCGCCATCGCCGCAGGGGAGAACTCGACCGCCGTCCAACTGGTCGAGACAGCGCTCTCGGCCGATGTCGATCCTGCGCGTGCCGGCTGGCTGATCGCCCACCGCGGCGAGCTGCGCCACCTCCTCGGCATGCCGGGCGACCTGGACGATCTGCGCGAAGCCGCTCGTCTGACACCGTGCGAGCATCCGGCACGCGCGACCGTACTCAATCTGCTCGCCAATCGCCTCCTCACGGTCCCCCTGGAAGCCGAAGGCCGCGTCGTCGCCCGCGAGGCGTTGGAAGCGGCGCAGGCTGCGGGCGATGCCAAGGCTGAGGTCATCGCCACCGTCAACCTGACGTACGCGCAGGCACGCGCCGGCGACCTCGACGCCCAGCTGCCTCACCTGATCGACGCCCAGGCGACGGCCCGCCGCATGGGCGACCAGGGCGCGCTCCTGCACGCCTATCGCTGTGAGGCGGACGTCCTGCAGGGCGTCGGCAGGTACGCCGAAGCGGCCGATGCGGCCCGCCAGGGACTCGCCGCCGCCACTCGGTCGGGTCTCGCCCGTACAGCGGGTCCGATCCACGCGGGCAACCTCGCGGAGGCGCTGATCGCGCTGGGCCGGTGGGAGGAGGCCGCCGAGATCGTCGAGCACGCCCTGCGTGTCACCCCGACACTCAGCCTTCGCGCGTACCTGATGGTGCTGGCCGGCACGATCGCGCTGGCCAGAGGCGACCTTGGAGGCGCCGAGGATGCCGCGGTCCATGCCCGCGAAGTCTTCACCAGAGGCACGTTCTATGCCCAGGATCACCTCTTGCTGGTGCGTATGGAGGTGGATCTCCGCAAAGCACAGGGGCGTACGGCCGACGCCGCGCGACTCGTGGAGGAGGCACTGATCAGCGGAAAAACGAGCCCACGCTACCTATGGCCGGTAATCGAAGCGGGCGCCTCTCTACCCGTGCCCGGCCTGCCCGAGACCGCGGCCGCGCTGCCGGTGATCGGGCCCGTCCAAGAAGCCCACCGCCTCGCCTTCACCGCCGAGACCGGACAGCCAGATCTCTGGCCGTGCGTCGCGGCCGCGTGGACGGATCTTCGCCAGCCGTACCCTCAGGCTCTGGCCCTGCTGCGAGCCGCGGAACACGCCGCGGAAGCGGGAGACCGCTCCGCGGCCTCCTCCCATCTGACCAACGCCGCCCGGGAGGCGGATCGCCTGCGAGCAGAGCCCTTGAGCGCCCGAATCGAACGGCTGGCACGCCTGGCTCGGATTCCCCTCGTGGCGCAGGGCGAGACCGACCCGGCCGAGGAGCGCGTTTTCGGCCTCACGCCGCGCGAGCGGGACGTGCTGCGCCTGCTCGCCGACGGCCGTACCAACCGACAGATCGCCGAGGAGCTGTTCATCTCGGTCAAGACGGCGGGCACGCACGTGAGCAACATCCTCGCCAAGCTCGCCGTACGCAGCCGCGTCCAAGCCGCCACGGCTGCCCACCGGCACGGATTGATCTAAGGCCTGTACGGACTTCGGATCTTCAGATCACTTCTCAACTTCGTGCCGGCCGCGGTCCATAGATCCGGCGGCCGGTGGATCGAACACGCGACACTCCTGGGTCGAGCGGACTGCGTATGCTGATTCATGCCTTTGTCATAAAGCTTTATGTCATGGAAATTCGGATAATCGATGCCGACTTTCCGGACAAGGCGGTGGTGTGCGCGGCTTTCCGGACCGTGGCGGCCTTCTTTCGTTGAAGAGCGTCGACGGATCCACAGTATGTTTACAGTGTGTGAACTCCCGCTATTTTCCACTGAGGACCGCACCGACCCAGCGCGACGACGGCGACCAGCGCGTTTTCGGCTGGAGTACCGAGGCCCCGGCCTTGCACACCCGCTACCGTCTGGAATGGCGATTCAAAGCTCGGAGTGAGGAGACAACCGGGTGACCTCTCAGCTTCCCAGTCAGCGTATGTGCGACCTTGGCGTTGTTCAGATCGGCGCACCCATCCTCGCCAGGACTGCCCGCCGTCTCGTGTTGCCTGCCAAGCAGCAGACTGCTCGGCAGGCTGTCCAGTAACTTCAGGCTGCCATGAACCGCATTGCCCAAGTGCATGACTTTTCCGGCAAGGGTATGGGGCTGGCCGCTCCACAAATTGACCTCGACCATGCCATTGCCGTTGTCCGGTCTGCCCTGCGTGACAGTGCTGACGAGTCCATAGTGTTGATCAATCCGCGTATCACTTTCGTTTCGTCCGAAACGGATGAAAAGCATGAAGGCTGCCTGTCGTTTTTCGACGTACGTGGTCTGGTTCCGCGCCCGCTTCAGATCACCGTTGAAAGCCAGACTCTCAGCGGTGAAACACGTGTTGAGTGCTACGAACATGGTCTTGCGCGGCTGATCGCCCACGAGATTGATCATCTTGATGGGCTGCTGTACAACAGCCGCATGAGGCCAGGAGTTGCCCCGATTCCCGTCGCCGAATACCGAGGAACCGGGCGGGCATGGGCGTACTGATTTGGCGAGGAAACCGATGATCTTCGCACTCTGAGGACGCTTAATCGGGATCGATCTTTTGGATCTTGGCTTGGTATCCCGACGACCTCGACGATGATGTACGGCCACGTGGACACCCACGCCCACTGGGTGCGGCACATTCAGCTGATCCGCCGCATGCAGGAGGAGAC
>NZ_JBFBCE010000173.1:0-6594 GCF_040689595.1 Streptosporangium sp. NPDC051023
GAGCCGCCGCCGTCGGCGACGTGACCCAGGGGCGCGGTGGCACCGCGATAGCCACGCCCAGACCGTGACGACCGACACGGACTGGGCGTGGACCCCCTCGCAACCGCGTTCTCCCCTCACCCCTTCCTGGGATGGCCGGGGTAGGTGCCGAACGACCAGCGGTTACCCTCGGGGTCGCCGACCATGAAGTCGCGGGAGCCGTACTCTGTGTCGTAGGGCTCGCGAACCGGTCGCGCCCCCGCGGCGACCGCTCTGGCGAAGGTCTCGTCAGGGGCGTCGGTGACGAGGTAGGCACCGAACATACCGGGAACCAGCTGACACAGGTCGTCCTCGGCGTCGCGTACGCTGCCGAGCATGATCCCCCCGCCCGGCGGCCAGGCGAGCTCGGCGTGGTCGACCCGGTCACCGTCACCGTAGACCACGGTCTCCTCGAAGCCGAAGGCCTCGACGAGGAAGCGGATCAGGCCACGGGCGTCCCGGGCGCGCAAGATGGGCCAGGCCTGAGGTGGTGGAGTGTTGTCCGTCATGTCGCCGAGTCTTCCGCCGGGGCGGTGCTCCTGGCTTGGACGTTTCGGAACTCCTCGGCCAGCCAGCGACTCGGCGAACAGCCCGCGAGCGCGCCGAACTCACGGGCCAGATGGGCCTGGTCGCAGTAGCCGCACGCGGCCGCCAGCCCGGCCAGCGTGAGGCCGTCCCCTGAGGCGGCCGAACGCTGCAGCATCCGCCGTGCCCGGTCGAAGCGCACGACCCGCGCCGCCTCCTTCGGACGCAGGCCGATCTCGGCCGCGAACCTCCTGCTCAGGTAACGGCCGCTCCAACCGGCCTCGCGCGCCAGCTCGGAGGCGGTCACGGTGCCGCCGGTCACCAGCAGACGCCGCCAGACCCGCGCCACCTCCGCGGGCAGCGCGGGCTCGGCACGGGCGCGTTCCAGCAACAGGGTGTCGAGGGCGGCGAACCGCCCGGCCCAGTCGTTCTCCAGGAGCATGCGTTCGCGCAACCGGTCGGCCAGCGGCCCGACGACGTCCGCCAGGTGTAGCTCGGTACCGGCCAGCTCTCCCGCGGGCAGCCCAAGCATCGCTCGCGCGCCCAGCGGGGTCAGAGCGAGCTGGACACCGGACTGGCGCCCCTCATGGATGATCAGCACCGGTGTGGTGTGCAGGCCGCCGACGAGCGCGTCGTAGCTGACCGGCACGGTCCGCCCGTCGGAGTGCGCGGCCATGACGAGCGGGTCGTCGAGGGTGACGATCAGCGTGAGGTACGGCGAGGGCAGACCGCGGTGGCGTCCCGGCAGGCGCCCCGTCTCGCGGTAGCCGGTGTATCCGGCGACGAACGGCCGCAACACGGGCGGTGGCCGCCGCGAGACGATCTCGACCGTGGAGTCGTCACAACCGGCCCCGGCCATCCGTCATCCCCTCGCATCTTCTCGGGGTCTCCCCACGCAGTCCGCGGGCCCGCGAAGGTCCCCGCTCCTCGCCCACCCCCTCGCCCGCGACGCGGCCCGCGAGAACCGCCTGCGCCCGCGAGGCGTGAGGAGTCGCGATCAGCCTACTCGCCCGGGTACCGGGCGACACCGGGCGACACCGGGCGACACCGGGCGACGAGGTCACCAGCAGGAACACGAGCGCCGCCAGCGCCAGCGCCGTGGCCAGGCCGTACATCACGGCGGCGCCCGAGGACAGGGCAAGCCCGCCGAGCGCGGTGCCCAGGCCGATTCCCACGTAGATCGCCGAGGCGTTCAGAGAGACCACGAGCGAGGCCTCCCCCGGCGCGGCGGCGATCAGGCGGTGCTGCTGCGGCGGCGTCTGACACCAGCTGCTCCCACCCCACAGCGCCACCAGGACTCCCACCACGAACGGAGACCGGGCACCCGTGACCGCGATCAGGCAGAGCAGCCCGAGAGTCGCCGCCATCGTGAGGTACCCGGCGCCCAGAACCCGCACCGGCCCCCAGCGATCGGTGGCGTAGCCCGCCAGCATGTTGCCCGCGACGGCGCCGAGGCCGTACAGCGACAGCGTCCAGACCACCCCCGAAGCCGTGACCCCCACGGCCTCCAGCGCCGGGACACTGTAGGCGTAGACCACGTAACCCGCGCCCATCCCGATCACCGTGAGCGGCAGCACGGCCAGTACGGCGGGCTGCCGCAGCACCGAAAGGCGGGCTCGCAACGGCACGGGCGGATTCCCCGGCAGAGCAGGCATGACCATGAGCACGCCCGCGCAGACCAGCAGGCACAGGACGGCCACCAGGCCAAGCGCGGTACGCCACCCCAGCCAGCGGCTCGCCAGCTCGCCCAGGGGCACTCCCACGGCGGTCGCGACGGTCAGGCCGCCGACCACGACGGCCAGCGCCCTCGCCCTCAGCCTGGCGGGCACCAGCGCCGCGCCGACCGCCCCGGCGTTCGGCGTGAACGCGGCCGCGCCCGCGGCCGCGAGCACACGGGTGAGGATCAGCGTGGGAAAACCCGGTGAGAACGCCGAGCCCAGGTTCGCCAGGGCCAGCACGGCCAGCGCGCAGGCCAGCAGCGCCCTGCGCGGCATCCGCGCCGTCACGGTGGCCAGGACCGGCGAGAGGATGGCGTACGCCGCCGCGAACACGGTGAGCGACTGCCCCGCCACCGTCTCCGTCACCTTGAGCGTCTTGGCCATGGACGGCAGGAACCCGGTCAGGACGAAGGCGTCGGTGCCGACCGCGAAGGTGCCCAGGGCCAGTACCAGCGTCGAGGACAGCCCTCGCGCGCCGGACCCGGCCCCGCCGACCTCCCGCTTCTTCCTCTCCCTAATCGGGACATCAAACATCCTGGTTGTCCTTCCGCCTGTGTGCGGACCGCCGGCCTCACCCGCAGGAACCCCGGCGGGGCCGCCCGCCCGCTCGTACTCGTCTGTCTGGAAGTGGCCGGAACCGTGAAGGTGGCCGAGGCCACAGAAGGCGCCGGAGCGCCGCCGGATCAGCCGCCCACGCGCTCGTAGCGGCGGCGCGCCCGCTCCGCGGCACCGGGCGACGCCTCGGCCATCAAGTCGGCCAGTGTCCGCGAGGCCAGCTCGCGCCGCCACGCCAGCTCAGCCCTGCGCATCGCGACGGCTATGCCGCACGACCGCTCGAACTCCCGGGCGGGCGTGTCCTCCCCCGCCCCCCGCTGCCGGATCTCCGTGCAGCGGAACGCCTCATCCGGCCCTTCGATCGCCGCGACCACGTCCATCATGGTGATCTTCTCCGGCGGTCTGGCCAGCCGGAATCCCCCCTGGACCCCGGGAGTGGAGACCAGTACGCCCGCGCGGACCAGCGCCTGCAGGCGCTTTTTCAGATACTCGGGCGGGAGCTCGAACCAGGCCGCGATCCTCGCCGTCGGCATGGGCCCCTTGTCCTCAAGCCATGCCAGAGTGAGGCAGCAGTGCAACCCCCACTCCACTCCTTCACCCATCCGCATAAAAGGGGATATTACACATCCCGATTCGTCCCGCTCCAACGGCCCGCACCACACGGAAAACCCGTTGGACGGACCGGACCGCCCGGATAGGTTCGATCAACCGTTCCGACGAGGAGATTCCATGATCGTGATATCCGCGGCAACCGGCGCCCTCGGGCGCCTGACCGTCGACCATCTGCTCACCCGGGTACCGCCGGGCGAGATCGTGGCCGCCGTGCGCCGCCCCTCCGCCGCCGCCGACCTCGCCGCCCGCGGAGTCGGCGTGCGCCACGCCGACTATGACGACGGCGAGAGCCTGCGCGAGGCGTTCGACGGCGCGGACCGGCTGCTGCTGATCTCCTCCCCCGAACTGGACCCCGCCCGGCGCCTGTCCCAGCACCTGACCGCCGTCGAGGCGGCCGTGAGCGCGGGTGTCGGCGCCCTTGCCTACACGAGCTTCCTTGGCGCGGACACCTCGGGCGAGGGCGTGACCGAGGCACACCACGCCACGGAGAAGGCCATCCTCGGCAGCGGCCTGCCGTACACGATCCTGCGAAACCCCTACTACAGCGAGGCGTTCGTCAACCCAGGCCTCAGTGCCGCCGTCGCGGCGGGCGAGCTGAGGGACGGCACCGGCGGGCGCGGCCTCAACACGGCTCTCAAGGCCGACCTGGCCGAGGCCGCCGCGAACGCGCTGACCGGTGACGGACATCTGGGCCGCGGCTACGACCTGACCGGCCCGCTGTGGACATATCCGCAACTCGCCCGGACCCTTGCCCAGGCCTCCGGCGTCCCGGTCGCCTACCGGGAGGGGCCCGACGAGGCGACCGGCCCCATGCGCTGGCTCAACGCCCAGGTGCGCGCGGGAGCGCTGGAGAGGCAGAGCGACGATCTCCAGCGGCTGCTCGGCCGTCCCCCCGTGTCTCTGGCGCGGGCTGTCGAGGCCGCCCTCCGTGCCGCGTCGGCGGAAACTCAGGCCGGGGCCTTTACAAAGTAGATCAGGTGAGGTCGTCGAACGCGAGCGTCATCGGGTTTCGACCGCCATCCGCAGGCCGAGGCCGATCAGCACCACACCGGAGGCCGCCTCGAGACGGCGGCGCACGACCGCCCTGTTGAAGAACAGCTTGGCGCGCGACACCATCCAGACGAACAGGGTGTACCACGCGATGTCCACCAGCACCCAGACCACCGCCAGCGTGGTCAGCGTGAGCGGCACGTTCGCTCCTTCGGGGACGAACTGCGGTAGGAACGACATCGCGAACACCGCGGCCTTCGGGTTGGCCAGGCAGGTGCTGAAGCCCAGCAGGTAGGAGCGGCGCCATCCCGTTCCCGCCTCCTCACCGGGCCCGTCCGAGGGCCCGTCCGAGGGCCCGCCCCCGGGTACGGCCCGCGGCGCAACGGCCTCCCCGCTTCGCTCCCCGCCGTCCCGGCCTGCACGCCGGACGTTCCTCAGCGACTGGACGCCCATGACGACGAGGAGGGCCGCGCCCGCGACCCGCATGACGTCGTAGGCCATCTCCGAGGCGAGCACCAGCGCGGAGAGGCCGAACGCGGCGGCGAGCGCCCACAGCAGGATGCCGGTCTCGTTGCCCAGCGTGGCGGCCATGCCCGGCCGCCGTCCCGCGCGCAGGGTCTGTCTGAGGATCACCGCGGTGCTGGCCCCGGGGATCATGGCGACCAGGAAGCACGAACCGACGAAGGCGAGCAGGAACACACCCTCATCGTGCCGGGCACCCCCGGCACCCGCAATCACTTTAATCGCGCGCCGCGGGACCTGTCCTATGCCCCGGGACCGGGGCGCGTCCACGCCACTCGCGCTGCAGGATCGCGTAGACGACCTCGTCCACCCACTCCCCCTTGACCAGCTCGTTCTCCACCAGATGGGCCTCGCGGCGCATGCCCAGGCGCTCCAGGACCCGGCCTGAGGCGTGGTTGCGGCCGTCGATGCGGCCGATGATCCGGTGCAGGTCCAGACCGTCGAAGCCCAGCTCGAGCAGTGCCCTGCCCGTTTCCGTCGCGTACCCCTTGCCGTGGTGGCCGGGATGGAAGACGTAGCCGATCTCTCCGCCGCGGTGCTGCGCGCTGTGCCAGAACAGCACGCCGTCGCCGATCAGCTCGCCGGTCTCGGCAAGCTCGACCGCCAGGGCGAGGGCCTGCCCCTCCTCCTCAAGCGCCGTCTGCTTGATCCTGATCTCCAGTGCCTCCGCGACCTGCTCGCGGTCACGGGGCCCCCAGTACAGGTAGGGGGTCACCTCCGGCAGCGACTGGATGGCGTACAACCCGTCGAGGTCGTCGGGGGTGAAGGGGCGCAGGATCAGGCGGTCGGTACGAATCGGAAAGGAAGGTCTCAGCATCCGGACAGGCTAGGCCACCCGGCGGAAGGGGGCGACCCTATTTCGCCTCACCCGTATCCCGCTCCTGGGGCGTGCGGTACAACTCGGAGAGCCCGGCGGCCGTGGCGGCCATCAGGGCGCGCAGCTCGGGCGGCTCAAGAACCTCGACGTCCGCGCCCAGGCGCAGCAGCAGCCAGTGGGCGTGCCTGGTGGACTCCGTCGGCAGGCGGATCACGGTCCAGCCCCGCTCGTCCGGCGGCCCCGCCTCGGCCATGGCCGCGTCGACGATCTCGGCGCCGACGGTGTAGCGCAGCATCTTCTCCACGCCCGGCGCCACCCGTACCAGGGCCTCTCCGGTGTGCATGCGCGTGCGGAAGTCCGCCGCGTAGCTCTCCCAGTACGCGGACAGGTCGAAGTCGGCGGGCCGGTCGAACCTGCCGTCGAGGATCTCGGCGGTCACGATCCTCGAAACCCGGTACGTGCGCGGTCCTCCCCCGTCAGCCGTGGCCACGAGGTACCACGTCCCGCCCTTGAGCACCAGGCCGTACGGGTGCGTGAGGCGTTCGACGTCGCGTGGGCCCCAGCGGCGGTAGGTCATCCGCATCGGACGCTGCTCCCACACCGCCTCGGCGACGTCGCCGAGGAAGGGCGTCTCGTCCGCGTCGCGGTACCACCCGGGAACGTCCAGGTGGAAGCGCTCGCGCATCCGCGCGGCGTGGAAACGCGGCTCGGGCGGCAGCGCGGCGAGCAGCTTCAGCTCGGCGGCCCCCCATGACGGCCATCCTGGTCATCGGCTCTGACGGCACCTTCGCCCTCGACGGCGTCGCCGAGCGGTTCCTGACCCCTCGCGAGGTCGCG
>NZ_JBFBCE010000174.1:0-6593 GCF_040689595.1 Streptosporangium sp. NPDC051023
CACCAACGGCTCCAACTTCGGACCCCGACGACGCACCGGCTCACCAGAAGAGTTCACACAGGATCTAACGACGGATTACCGGCGCAGGACACTAGATCAAAGCAGCCGACTCGTGTACCCGGCTTCCACCAAGTGCTCAAAGGCCACCCGGACCTCATCCGGGTATGGCTGTTCGATGGCGAAGCCCTTCTTGGCGTACCCCGTGATCCGCTGGGCGCCCCCGACCAGCATGTTGATCGCCTCACCACCGGCGGAACGGCCGTACGACCTGCGGCACGCTTGCGTGTCCACGTGGCTCAACGCCGGGGTGCCCGCTACCCAAGTCGCCGAGTGGGCAGGGCACAGTGTGAACGTGCTTCTGCGGGTCTACGCCAAGTGCATCGTTGGGCAGGATGAGCAGGCCCGAAAGCTGATCGCCGAAGCCCTGAAACCCACCCAGAACCCCGGCTGAGCGCCGACGCGCATACGACGTGGACGCCCGTAGATCGCCGTTGACGACCGTAGACAGCCGAACATACGAAAGAGGCCCTTCACCGCGTTTGCGCTGGTGAGGGGCCTCTTTCTGTTGGTGTGGCAGGTGCAGGACTTGAACCTGCGTAGGCTGAGCCGACGGTTTTACAGCTCGTGACCGTTCTTCGAGTGACATGGCCGCTGACCTGGTGCGCAGCACGTTCACGGCTCCCCTGTCGCCATGATCATCGCACGCATATTGCACGTCATGGCAGACGCGGCCGGAGACCCATCCAGCGATCGATTTGCGTCCTCACCGGCCCCTCTGCCAGCCGATCAATGATCAGTTCCATGAGGCGAGGAGGTTTTTACAAATGCGCAGAGCCAAGATCTCATCGCGAGAATGCGACTGCCAGTCCTCCGCCCAGCCGGCCGCCTGTTCCAGGCTCAACGGCAGGGCCTCCAGAACATCCGAGGCCAACCGGCCCGGATCCCACAGTGGATCATCGCCGGGGCCGAGGGCAGTGATCAACAGTGCCCGAAGGTTGAAGCGACTCATGTTCGCATTCCACGCGGGGAGACCGGCCTGCTCGGCACCATCGAGAGCCGCGAAGGCAACCTTGGCCCAGATCCGCCACCTCCCCCCACCACCATGATCCTGCGAACGAGCCAGATTGAGTTGCCAGGCACTCAGCCACGAGTTGATGCAAGCGGCGTGGAACTCGGTACTTTCTATGCCATCCATCATCGCCTCGGAGCACCCTCAGCAGTTTTCAAGAGGACTGCGCTCTAGGTGGCGACATAACCTCTGACCAGGGCAAAAGCATCTCACCAAGCCTCAGTTACAGAAGGTCACCCCTCCCATATCCCGCACTCTGCATCTTTTTGCCCCAAGACCCGAGTGAGAGGTACACCGCTCGGCCACCAAGAGACTCTTCTACTACGTTTGACCTGCCTCTTCCGCCACCAGTGTCGATCATTGCGCTCTCGCCCAACAACCAGGCCACAAGCTAGACCTAGCGCCCAGTATCGACAAGCACGAGCTCGACCGCATCAATGTGAATCGTCTTCACATTGTCATCAATGACAGTCAATCATCCCCATCCCTTCACATGAAGGTCATCTTGAGCCACTATGGCTCATGTGGGGTTAACGGAAGCGGCATTCAACGAAGAACTATCCTCAATTAGTACATTGAGCCCAAGTGGGTCTAAAGCACGCTTTGGGTTAGCTTACATGCGCGCCATTTGCAGCCAGGCTGGCGTTGGCCTGAACGAAACCTCGCCCGACGAGGATGCCCTTGCTGTTGACTGCGATGTCTGCTTCTCAATCGCTCCCGTACGAGTTCAGGTGAAGTGTACTTCTCAGTTCGAATTGCACGGAAAATCGGCAAGCTGGCCAATCGAGATAGCTTGGCGGGAAAAATGGAATAAAAGCAAAATCCCCGTTTATCTTGTTCTCGTAATATTGAGCTATGATGAACGCAAGCAGTGGTTGGAGCATCCAAAAAACGGAACATTCCATAATGCGGCAGCCTTCTGGGTGCGAGTTAACAACCTTCCTGCAGGCGAGACTCGTCTCGACATTCCCAAGAACCAGCGTCTAACCGCAGAAACCCTTCAGGTTTGGGAATCCGACCTAGAAGCATGCTTCTACGGACTGGGATAATCCATGACTACTATATATTCAGTCCCTAGCGCAAAAGAACTACGCAAGTATCTTAGAGATATAGGCTGGGCTGAACGCGGTCGCGGTGAAGTTGGCTCCCTGTGGGCAAAAGGCTCTCATCGTGTTGGGGTGCCAAACGATGAAAACTCAGAATCAGAGCTGGTTCTAGGAGCGATACAGAGAGTTGCCGCAGTAGAGCAGAAAGCCCCTAAAGAACTACTTGAACAAGTTCGCTTTAGACTAATAGATCGCACTGAGTTGCGCGCAGCTAGCGATCATTACATAGCTGACACCATACCTCTCCAAGCCGCTACAGCCATGGTTTCCTCAGCAAGGGTCATGCTGAGGACATCTGCAACTACCGCATGGAACGAAAGAAGCGAAATTCGTGGTAATTATGCACGACGAGGAGATGCTGTAGCTGAAAGCGCTCGGATGGACCACACTAAAAAAGGATCATTCATCATACCTATCCTGGTTCCTCTTCCAGAGATAGAGGAGCCTGATTCCAGGCAGAGCTCCCTCATGGAGGTTAGCGCTCCCGAACCATTCGAAAGAAGAGTAACCAGAACCTTCGCTCAATCTTTAAAGGCAGTTCAAGAATCAATAGTAGAGCCAGCGCGCGAGCCAACCATAGATGTGCTCTATGAAATAGTGGAACGCGGCGTAAGTCGCGAATTCTGTCTAAGCCTTGGAAGGATTCTCAAAGAACCATCGGTTGCAGAGTTGGGGGCGGCTTTTAGCTGGGCTCCCGGAGTTCCAGCATCGGTCAATATCCCTAAGAACGTCACTCTAGACTCTGAAGCTCGGCCACTTATCGAGATGGCTGCCGAAAAGCTCAGGAAAAACAGAATAGACACGAGCCGCATCTTCTCAGGAAAAATAGTTGCCCTCAGAAGAAGAGTCGAGGAGCTAGCCGGAGAAGTTGCCGTATCAACCATAAGGGGCGGCAGGCCCTGCGAAATATGGATTAGGCTTAGTCCCCAACAATACGACTACGCCATTTCTTGGCATCGCGACGCCAGGCCAGTTTTAGTTAAAGGAGAGATACAAAGAGACTCCAGTAGACGTCTCTTAGTATCCAGCGCCACACAGTTCCACCCTTTAGATGAAACCTACATCCCCGGGATGGACGTCAAAGACGTATCGACACTTAAAATAAAGAAAGTAGAGAGGAGAGCAATTGGCCCTGCGGCGGAGAATGAGAATTAGCGGAAACTCTAATATTATATTCAGCCCCGTGGTCGTGTCGGGAAAAGCATCTATACTGTCATTGGGAACAAAGCCAGGATCGCTGAGACGCCCCTGTCAGGAGTGAGTGATGACGAGTCGGGACAGCTCTCTAAGGTAGTCACTAGGTCGAAATTGACTTGATCCTGGAGTTGCGCCGTCCACGGTTGTCCGTAGCTTGGCGTTCGGAAAGTCCGGACTAGGTGTTCCTGTAGGAACTCCTCGTATTTTCTCGATCGCCTGGTAACACTTTGTCATCGCCGACACAAGCTCCTTGTAGGTTAAAATGTGTGAGCCGATCACCATGGATGTGTTCGACAGTCGAAGTGAATGCGGATCAGCTTTGTCGAAAATCGGACTACTCTTATATTTCTGCTTACCAAGGAGCTTTTCGTCGGAATGTTCCACCGCGTTGCGTAGGAACTTCAGGCGCTCTTCCTGACGTTGCGTCAGAGTCGGCACTCCTCGGCCTACCTTATTTTCTCGAAGCGCTCGTGCATTCAGAACCGCACGATGAGTTGCGCTCACACAGTTTTCCATGTGGTCGATAGCTCTTAGGTAGGGACTTGTGCGCAGTCCAGGATGGGGCAAGACGAAGACCAGCAATTCAGCTCGTGCCGCGTCGTATTCGCGGAGCGCTTTATCCGTCAACCTGGCGAAGTTCATGAACAGGCCAATCAGTGTTCGATCCGGTGGAAGGCCAGACGGAAGACCTGAGAGGGTCCGATCCAGGAGAACGTTGAGCGTACCGTTATTCGAAAGGTGATCTACCGCGGGCATTGCAAGTGCTTCCCGGGTCAGGCTGACACGATCGGTACGGGGCATAGAACGGGAGTATGGCACTTAGTGCACGCCTAGGACACCTACATACTATGTCCCTCGACCTGTTTCCAGTGTCTGCGCAGCTCAACCAGCCTCGGAGAATAGGAGGGACAGCCGGCAGGGTCGGCTGGGACACGCTGTCCCCTCGCCTACTGTGGCCTGTTTCAATTCTCCTGAGAACGCAGAAGCCCTGGCCGGACCTGAGATTGACTAGGGCTCCTACATACGGAGCGGACGATGGGAATCGAACCCGCGCTATCAGCTTGGGAATCGGCTGCTGACGTTGGTGGGCTGAGCTGGGAAAACGAGGGTACAGGTCAGGACCGACCGAGTGCCCGTAAGTCCCCGCGAGTGACTGTGATTCCCCGTCTCATCTGCACGGATCTGGCACGCGATCATTAGGCATGACCTTTTCATTATCAGAACTAAGTCACCCATGATCAGAGGTTCGCGATTCAGCCCTGAGCGGTGATGGGTGGGTGCGAATGTGAGCCATCGTGGAGTATTTCCCTTTGAACGGTGTGGACTCGGGTTCGGGAATGCGCCATACGATTTGGACCTGCTCGTCAAGAGGGAGTGAGGGGCCACCGATGTAGATGCGGTGGATGAGGTAGAGGATGGCTAGCCGGAATGTCTCCGGCTCGATGTCGTCCACCGTCGTCATCGTCGCCTGGCTCAGATTGTTCACTTGGCGGACGATGCGCGGGTCGGATTCGAGAGGGCCAAGTTCGGCGACGATTTCCGGTGTGAGCTCACCATCCTCACGCATGGCCAGGATCGAACGCTGCATTAGGTCAGGCTCGGCTTCAATCCGGCTGAGAATGCGAGCAAGGACGTAATCATGGATCACGTCCGCGTCGATGCTGCCGTGTTCCTCGGGCTCTTCGCCCGTGCAGCTCGGACACCCCTCGCACTCGATGGGGCCGACGAGGTCGTCCTCCGGCCCCTCGTCGGCTTGCTGAGTAGAGATGAAGCAAGAGATCGCCCACATGATCTCGGATCGGCTCAGCCCCAGCTCTTCGGCGGTCCATAGATAGGGGTCGGTGGGGCCCCGGCCTTTTTCATCCTCCGGTATCGGAAGCTCGGAGCGCACTAGGGACTCCAGGTTGACGAGAACCGGCTCCCAGTCTTGGCTGCTGAGCAGCAGCGTCGCCACCGCGTCCCCTGGGTGCTTCCAGAAGATGAGGTCTTCGTCGTCGCCGTTGACGAAGTGTAGAACGTGGTCCGTCGGGTCGAATTCAACTCCAGACATCTCGCCCAGATGAGTGAGGACGGCCTGTCGGCCTCGGTAGCGTCCGACGTAGCGGCGGGCTTGGGCGACGAAGGACTCCATGGTGGTGTCATCCAGCACCGCGTTTGGGCTGACGCCGATGAAGCGTGGCGGTTTGAAGGGGCCGAGCCGGCGGAGCTGTTGGGTACCGTTCGCCCAGTACAGTTTCTTGGTGTCCAGGTCATACACCACGCAATAGACGGGGATGTTTCCGTTCGCCCAGGTGTCGACATGCTGGTCGATAGGCACCGCGTAGCCGTTGCCTCGGCGCCATCTGTCTCCACCCTTGACCTGGATTTTGATCGTGTCGCTCGTGACATCTCCGTTGTCGGTGAAGGTGACGTAGAAGTCCTCGCCGAAGTCGTTCTGCCCGGATATCTCTTGAACGATGTGGTCGTGCTCTTCGAGCAGGGTGCGCAGCGCGTTCACGGCAGCCTGCCCCACGCGTCGCCCTTTTGAGATCTTCGGCATACCACCCTCCTGGAGGCTCCTTGCTGGCCCGGGTGGATCCGGCCCAGTGTTGTTCATCACCTTGCCTCATGCCTCTGACATCGGGACTCAAAAGGAGAGGAGACGACGGAGCCTGTTGCGGCTTAGCTGGGCACAGCCCAGCAACGACGAAGACCTAGTTTGTGACCTGAGCCTTGAGCATGGAGCGAGTGATGGAATGAGCCCGCATTGTCAGCTTGGGGAGTCTCTATCGCACCTCGCCGCTGAGCTGAAGAGACGCTGATCTGCGGGGGAGCGAGGGGAGTGACTGTGATTCCTCGTGACTCCCCCTTGATCACCCTCCTGACGGGCACGCAACGGGTACAAGGGGAAGCATCTGCACCTCCGTCGCCTTGGTGCTCGGTGGGCCGGGGTTGAGGCACGAAACCCCGGCCCGTCGATCGCCCCCAGCCCTGTACGGAGATCAGCCACTATCAGGCGATCGTGAGGGTGGTGCCAGTCACCGAGTGACTCCGAAAATTTCGGGTCGCTAGCTTCGTGCCCTTGTAGGCTTCCTACACCGTCGCGGGCAAATGCTGAATGGGAGCTCAGGCTAGCGTCATGCACGTTAGCCTCGATCTTTCGTGATCTTCGTGTGGTGGGCTGAGGTATTCGGCTGAGAGTCGATTTCGCTTCCTGGTCAGCGTGGTGGCCCGGCTGTCGC
>NZ_JBFBCE010000175.1:0-6395 GCF_040689595.1 Streptosporangium sp. NPDC051023
AAGCGAGAAAGGCATCCGCTGGGGCGGCCGTCCACTCGCACCGGCAGCTTGAGACGCTCACCCAACCCGGTGATCGTTTCCGGTCACAGCACTAGAGGAGATCCGCGACAACCTCCTGCCCGCATCGCCGAAGCCGAACGCGAAGGCTGGCTCGGCGAAGTCGAGGGCCTGCACATCTACCTGACTGCCGCCGAGGCCAAGTTCGACGAACGGGCCCGCCAAGCCACCACCGTTAATCTCGGGCTCCCTAGTTTTCGCCAGGTCGCTGGACGGACCGCGATACTCCCCAAACGCCGAACCGGCGGGATGAACCTCCAGGCGGATAACCGAGATGCGCTTAACCCGTCGATCGGCTAGGACTGGTCGATGTCCTCACCCGCCCGGGGCGAAGGGCTCTTGGTTACCGTCAGATTTGCGAGGACACCGTGACGCCGATCTACCTGTCTCCGAACAACTCCCGGTGGACCCCGACAACCGAGGCCGACCTCCAACAGGCCATTGACGACGGCCTGCTCGTGGAGTCGCACTTCCTCGACCTCAAAGAGGTCCCGGACACCAGGGGCGATAACCGGGAGGCCGCTCGTGACATGGCCTCCTTCGCCATCGACAGCGGCACTCTGATCATCGGCGTTGCCGAAGACAAGCCGAACCGCACCTTCACCCTGGCCCCTCAGCTCCTCAACGGCCTTGCCGAGAAGATCGAGCAGATCGCCCGCACCATCCCCGACCAGCCCCTGACGGTCCTCACCGAGGAGATCGAAAGCGACGCTGACTCCACCCGGGGCTATCTCGTTATCCACATTCCGGCCAGCCCGGCCGCGCCGCACATGGTCGACGGCCGCTACTACGGCCGCGGCGACAAGACCAAGCACGTCCTGTCCGACACCGAGGTCGCCCGGCTGCACGAGCGCCGCCGCTCAGCTGACCGCGATGCGCTTGACCTGCTGCACAAGGAGATCGAACGCGACCCGATCACCGGCGAGCAGCGCAGCCAGGCTCACCTGTTCCTCGTTGCCCAGCCCCTGGCCGGCCGTTCGGACTTGCTTCTCGATCTGACCAGTGGGCCGACGTGGAACTCCAAGCTCGCGGCCTTCATGGAGCAGGCTTACACCCCGGAGTTGAACGCCATCCTGGGGAACATCGCAGAGGTCAGCCCGTCCCTTCGGGAGGCCACCAACGGCTTCCGGCGCGGCCGCGGCGCCGCACGCGCCACCCACAACCTGGGCGAGGGCCGCACCTTCATTCCCAGCAG
Source organism: Streptosporangium sp. NPDC051023 (assembly GCF_040689595.1). Classification (NCBI taxonomy): domain Bacteria; kingdom Bacillati; phylum Actinomycetota; class Actinomycetes; order Streptosporangiales; family Streptosporangiaceae; genus Streptosporangium; species Streptosporangium sp. NPDC051023. The sequence continues at coordinate 1,253 of NZ_JBFBCE010000175.1, forward strand.
CCAGCACTTCGCCGAAGACGCCATCGAGCTGCAGGTCCACGAAGACGGGGGATTGCGCCTGTTCTTCAGCCGACTCTCCGACCAAGCGCCCGACGGCTCCGGCGAACAGGTGATCTTGGCTGCGGCGGCCGTCGGCCACACACGCAGGTTCCTGACGCTGGTCCTCGCGGCCGCACAAGAGGCCGGCTACTTCGGCAACTGGGCCTTGGCCATCGGCGCCACCGGCCTCAACGGTCTTCGCGCCTACACCAACAACGGCATCGGGTTCGGCCCTCGCGCCCGCTCCGACGAGGACACCTACACCCGCACCACCGGCGTCACCTGGGCAGAGCTCAACAGCACCTCAGGAGCGGTCACCCACCGGCTTGCGGGACCGCTTCTGCGCGCGCTGGGAGTCGAAAGCTTCTATGAGAAGGCTCTCGCCGACCCCCCAACGTCAACCCCATGATCGTCCTCTAGGCAGGGGCGGCCTGCGCCTGACACCCCATGCTCCAGCCCGGCCCAAAACGTGTCTCTAGCTCATCTGAGCCTTTACGGCCACAGGCGCAGCAGGGGTGGTCCTGCGCCACCGTTCAAGACCACCCCAACGCTGGCCCTAGTCTTCGAAGAATCCTTCGAGACCTTCCAGGAATCGCCGCATTACCTCCCGGGCGGCTCCTTCTGCAGCTCCCCGCGCGACAACCTTCCCAAGGCCCTGCTCCTCGGCGGAGCGCTCAGCAGGGGCCGCTGCGTGCTCATCGCCCGGCGTTTCAGCGCCACGGTCGCTATCCGGCATCTGGACAGGACGCGGCCAAACGATCTTCCATGGACGGGGCATCTGATCTTCCCTTGATGATGGCAACCTGCCAGCGGGAAGAAGACGCGCTCCTTCAAACAGCCCTCCCAGAGGGGCACGCGACCCTTCCCGCACCGATGGAAAACATCGATAGAAACCTAGGGAAGGGGCTCTTAACTGAGGGCAGCAGCGAGCGAGCAGGGCCGAGGCCGCAGAACACGGCGCCCCGAGTTTAGTGGTCGCTGACCGGATAGGAATCCATCAATCAGCGCAATCACGATCATGATCATCGGATCAGACAGCACAGCCCAAAGCCGACGCCACGGGTACTTTCCCCCGGAGCGGTCGCGCTTTGAAGATGACTGCATGGGCTCCATACTGCCTCAACATCCGGCTGCATGGACCCGATTCGACTAGTTCAGAGAAGACCGCTTAACGCGGAATCGTCCCGTACATGCCAGGCCCACGGACACCCCGCCGGTTGCCGACCAGCGGGGTGTTCTGCCGTTTAGGCCCTGTGGCCGGGGAGCTTCGCAGGCGCGCACAGTTCCCGGTACGCCTCACGTAGCTCAGCAGCCTCGGGTACGCGGTGTGCTTCAACGGCTGTGATCACCTCGGCCGCACGCCAGTAGTTCGACGGCACCAGGAGGCCACTCGTTATGGCGGTGAGCGTGACATGCCCAGCCTCGTCAGGCTGACCGGCGGCCAGGAGGGCAAGAGCCAGGTCGAGCCGTGCGGAGACGGCCCTACGAGGCCGGGGCGGGCCGTCCGTTGTCGACTCCAGTCGGGCGAGTACTCCGCGGGCGTACGGCTCGGCGGCGGGGTCACCAAGCCATGACAGCGTGGTTGCGGTGTAAGCGTCACTCTTGGCGGGATCGTACCGATAGTGATGTTCGGCCCGGTCAGGCATCCTCAGCGGCGCGACCAGACGCGCAACTTGGTTGAGCGCGTCGCGCGTCTCCCGACTTGCGCCGAGCCGCGCCCAAGCACGGCCTTGCTGCGCTGTTGCCTGGATGTAGGCAGAACTGCCCTTCGGTGCGATCCGTTGCGCATCCTGGGACAGGCTCAGCGCGCGCCGGTAGTTGCCGGAGGTGAGAACCTGCCACGCTTCCGTTTCCAGGCACCACGCCATGATCTCGGGGTGCTCGGCGTGCTTCGACAATTGGGCGGCCGTCCGGAGCCGTGCGGCGCCCGCCGGAAACTGGTGCAGGTCGATATGGCACGTTGCGGCGAGCAACGACAGCCAACCACCGGCCACGAGCAGACGTCGATGCTCAGCGAGCGTCTTCTTCACGCTGATCAGTTGGGAGACGTAGGCGAGATGCTGACGCACCCGACCGAGCAGCTCCGCAGGTGGTGTTCCGGGGTACGCCACCGCCAGATCATCAACGGCCGTTTCCAGCCACTCGAGAGTCTCGGTGCCGACGTCACTGGCGGCCACGCGGCGAGCCAGCTCCGCGGCCATCACGTCACCTCTTCACCGGACCCGGGAGGACCTCCTGTCCCCCTCAGTGTCCCCCAATCGCATCTTGGCCGCGGGAATTGCTCAACGTTGTGATGGAGCAGTCACAAAAGCGGAACCCCGCAGGCTGGCAGGCCATACGGGGGCCCTTGATTGCAAATCCGGCCTGGCGTTTCCAGGTGGCCGACGCCCCGGGCGTCGCCCGGTGGTGGGCGCACCTGTACCGGCCGGTCACCGCCACCGAGCACACGGCCGGGGCGCGGGCCTCCGTCGGCCGCAGCACCCCGGAACGGCTGGCCGAAGCGCTCGCGCGCCACGCCGAGATCCTCGACCGGATGCGCCCGTAACCCCCTCGATCCCCAGACGGTTCGTGCCGACCACGCTCCGCGAGCCGCCCAGCCGCTTCCATCCCCACACCCACCGGGAGATCCCCCTATGACGGCCATCCTGGTCATGGGAACCACCCACGCCGACGCGACCGGTGTTGGTTTCCAACGCTCCGCCGTTCAACTTCCGAACTGAGGAGCGGATGAGCGACGAGGGACTGCTTTTGGCTTGGGCGCGCCGGTGTCTGGACAGAGAAACCTTGGTAGAGGTACCAGCGTGATACGGGTCTGTAGCCAACCGGTTATAGAGGGCGCGGAATCGTCCCGCGCATGCCAGAACCGAGGACGCCCCGCCGGTCACCGACCGGCGGGGCATCGCGCCGTGCGGGGAAGGTGTTCCCGCAAGTGAAAGAACTGGGCACTTGACGGCGGGACAGGTGCCGTCGCCGTAAGCAAGCAAAACCCCGGAGTCGATGGCAAGAAGAAAGCCCTGCGCCGTAGCCTGAAGTTCTCACCGCTTCAGGGAAGGTCAGGGCTATGTACGACCGTAACACGCCCGTGGACTACGGCGGGCGCGAGCCATCGAGCGTCGGAATGCGCATTCGCGAATTCCGTGCTATCCGCGACTTCTCCCTTGCCGAGCTGGGGCGCCGCGCTCATGTGTCCACCGGCCACCTTTCCAGGGTGGAGTCCGGCGACCGGCATGCCAGTCCCGCCGTGGTGGCCGCAGTGGCTCGCGCCCTCGGCGTACCGATTTCTGTCCTGCACGGACAGCCCTATATCCACATCCTGCAAAAGGATCAACTAGACGCGCTACTCACCCCGATAAGCAGCGCCCTTGATAGCTGGGATATCCCTTTAGAGGAAAATGTCCCTACCGACTCGCTCGATGAGTTGGCCGCGAAAGTAGCGCAGGCTTCGCGGCGTCGGGCCTCCGGCAACTTCGCGGCTGCGGCCGAAGCTCTGCCTGAGCTGATCACGGCCACAGCCACCGCCGTACAGATCCACAGCGCGCCCGGTGCCGACCGCGAACGCGCGTACTACCTACAGGCGGAGGTAGCGCGCACCACGGCAATCGTCGCCTACCGGCTCGGCTACATGGACCTGGCCCGACTCGCCTTGGCTCGCATGGCTGTTGCGGCACCCCAGTCGGGGGATCCTCGACAGGTCGCCATCGAGCGATACGAGCGGGCGCAGATGACGCATGCCGAAACCGCCCGGCCCGATCGTGGAGTAGCGCTCATGCGCCTGGCCCTCCGGGATCTGGTCAACGATGGCGAGCCCGCCACCGCAGCCGTACGCGGGACTCTGCTGCTGCGCGCCGCGACATTGTCGGCCGTTCAGCACGATCAGGCCGCGACAGAAAGCTGGCTCGGCGAAGCCGAAGACCTCGCTGAAGCATCGGCGCGGCAGCATGAGCAGGAGAATCCCCCTGGTAGCCGCTACGCCCTGGCCTTCGGACAGCTGAACGTGACCCTTGGCCAGATGGACGCGGCCATCCATGGTGACGACCATGACGCGGCACTACGGTGGGCTGAGATGGTGCAGATGCCAGAGGACTACCAACCCACCCGAGTTGCCGGGTTCTGGATCCGCCGCGCCGAGTCGTTTGCGTGGACCGCCCGGCATTCCCAAGCCCTGCAGTCCTTGCAGGAGGCCAGAAGGATCGCGCCACAGCTCACCCGATACCACCCGAACGTTCATGAGACGGTGGCCACGTTGCTTCGAGCACGTCAGCGCGCGACGGATTCGCTACGCGACTTCGCCCAATGGAGCGGCGTCTAGCACTCCATCTCCCACCACGTCAAGACCTCTTGCGTTGCCTAACTGGCAACGCAAGAGGTCTTTTGCGTAGCGACGATGTTACGGCCAGTACATAGCGGGAACCCCGCAGGCGGCCATGCCATACGGGGTCCCTTGATCGCAAAGGAGCTGCGATCCATGCACGATGGTAGGGCCACCGTGCCCGCACCAACCATCCCGGGATGGCGGTTGATCCTCAGTGACAGGAGCCGGTTCTGGGCCTTCCGACAGGAGCCCTTTCCCGTCGCGGCGCGGCGGGCCGGTGCCGAACCGGACCTGGACGCCGACACCTTCGACGAGATCCAGGCCCTCGTCGAGCACCAGGAAGGGATCGCCCGTCAGGTCGCCGAACAGGTGACGCCATGATCGGACGATCTCGTCACTGCGGACGACACCGCGACGGCCAGCCGCTCACGAAGGTGTACCGGCGCCTGTGGGACGGCCCCGCCCGATCCGAAGCCGAACAGCTGGACCGTTCCTGCCAGAGCTGGAGCGTGCTCTACAGCTTGGGGCAGCGCCGCTTCTACGCCCTCGCGGCCTGGCCGACGCCCGAACCGCTGATCATCGCCGACGACACCGCCGAAGGTCTGGCGGAGCGGATGCGCGAGGCGGAGACGGCCTTCATCCGGCACGCGCTCCCCGCGCCCGCGTCTCTTCCGGACAGGCGCGACGGCGCACGTTCCCAGGCGCCCGCCGTCGCGCCGCAGCACGGCCGACGCCCCTACCGGGAAGCGGCCTGAGACCGGCGCGGCGGCGAGGAGTGCCGTCCTCGCCGTC
>NZ_JBFBCE010000176.1:0-6068 GCF_040689595.1 Streptosporangium sp. NPDC051023
GCCGCGCACGGCTACTCGGTGAACATGAACCCGGGCATCAAGTGGATGACCGCCGACATGATGGACGACATCCTCGGCAAGGCGCGCTCGGAGTACCAGTGGCCGGTCCGCTCCGCGGTCGAGGCGGGGGTCGCGGTCTGCTCGAGCTCGGACGCGCCGATCACCGAGCCCAACTGGCGTCAGGCCGTCGCCTCGATGATGCTGCGCGAGTCCAAGGCGACGGGCAAGGTCAGCGGTCCCGAACAGTGCGTCGACCTTGAGGCCGCCCTGCGCGCCTACACGATCAACCCCGCCCGCCAGGACTTCGCCGAGTCCTGGAAGGGCAGCGTCGAGGTCGGCAAGATCGCGGACCTGTGCGTCCTGGGCGGTGACCTGCGGGCGGCCGACCCGCACGACTTCGCGGCCATCCAGGTCGACCTCACCATCCTCGACGGGGAGATCGTCTTCGACCGCGCTGTTTGATTATTGCGACACCGAAGGTACTGAGAAACCTTCGTAGCGTTCCCGCTCTGATACGGGTTTGGAGCAAACCGGTTGTAGAGGACGCGGAATCGTCTCGTACGTGCCAGAACTGCGAACGCCTCGCCGGTCACCGACCGGCGGGGCGTCGTGTTGCCTGGAAGGTGTCATCCTATGTGTGGATCTTGATGGTGGAGTCCCCAGTCGATCCGCCGTCGCAGAGCAGGGTGGATCGCGTAGCCGTCGAGTTCTCCCGGGTCTACCCATCGCACTTCGCGGGATTCGCGAGGATCCGGCTGGATCTTGCCGCCCGTCACGTGCCCTCGTAGGCAAACGTTGATCGGCTGTCGCACCTCGTCGACCTTGTCTCCGTGTATGTAAACGATCACATGTCCAGGGTCGGAGAAGATCCCCACAAGACCTGTGATTTCAATCTCAAGGCCGGTTTCCTCGCGGCACTCACGGATGCCGCACTCGGCGACAGTCTCGCCTGTCTTGATGCCGCCCGTGGGGATGGTCCACAGGTCGTTGTCGGTACGGCGAAGCAGGAGCAGTGCACCGGCGTCGTCGCGGACGAACACGCTCGCCGAGGCTTTGCGGCTGGTGGGTTTTGGCGCTTCGGGATCCTGCCAGTAGTCGACCCTACGGGACTTTTTGCTCACGGAGACTCCCTCTCAAGGGGTTTGGCTGATGCCCATACCCGTTCGTAGGACTCCACATAGGTGTTGAAGTATGCGCCGTTCATGCGTCGGATGTGGATTGTGGGAGTGAATGCGGCAAGGATGCCGTACACGTGCACGTTGATCAGCATTTCATCGTCAAAGCGGTAGATGCTGTTGTACAGCGGGGTGTCATGGAGGCGGATTTCTACTGCTGGCGGCATCTGTTGCGAGTAGTAGGCCAAGACCGCGGCTACTCGACCGGCGACACCTCCGCTGATGCGATGTTCGGCGTCCCTGAAGGCGAGCTGGTGACCTTGAGGGTCGCCAATGAGGAGCCGCACCCGGGCACCGGCATTGGCTTTGGCGATGAGGGTCGGTATCCAGTCGGGATGTTCCTCGGTGAGGAACAGGCCAGCGAAGGCGAGTAGGTCGATGCTGCGCTCGGACGCGCGTAGGAGTTCGGTCCACAGGTGTCGGGGAACATCGGTACGACGCGGGTAGGTCGCCACGAGTTCCGCGCCGGTCAGAGAGGCTCCATTGACCGCTTCCGGCCACAAGTAGCTCTCGTCTTCTTGAAGGATGGCCGCAACGCGATATCGAGTGCGCGGATAGGGGACCGAGTCACCACCGATCCAGCGCTCGACACTCTTGACGGATACCCCGGCAGCTTCGGCGAGCCGGGCAATGTCGAGACCGGCCCTGTGGATCGCGCGGCGAAGGCGCTCATTCACCATTCCGTCATACTGCCAGCTTCAGACATTTATCGCCGTAACTTCGTCGGCTAGTTGTCGGTAGATGTCTCGCAGTGTCGATGTGCTGTCCGTACATGGAAAGAGACCCTGGGTGCGCGGCTGACCATGCCGCCATTTCATAAGGCGGACCCGCCCGGCGGTTGCGACGCCGGAACGGGTCCTTGATCGCAATGGAGGTGCGATCGTGCATGATGGTAGGGCCATTGTGCCCTCGCCGACCATCCCGGGTTGGCGGCTGATCCTCAGCGACAGAAGCCGGTTCTGGGCCTTCCGCGAGACCCCTTTTCCCATCGTGGCGCGGCGGGCCGGTGCCGAACCGGACCTGGACGCCGACACCTTCGACGAGATCCGAGCCCTTGTCGAGCACCACGAGGAGATCGCCCGCCAGGCCACCGCGCGGGTGACCTCGTGATCGGGCGGCGGTCCCGTCGCTGCGGACGGCACCGTTACGGACAGCCGCTCACGAAGGTGTACCGGCGCCTGTGGGATGGCCCTGCTTGTTCCGAAGCGGAACTGCTGGACCGTACCTGTCAGAGCTGGAGCGTGCTCTACAGCTTGGGGCAGCGCCGGTTCTACGCCCTCGCGGCCTGGCCGACGCCCGAACCGCTGATCATCTCCGACGACACCGCCGAGGGCCTGGCGGAGCGGATGCGCGAGGCGGAGACGGCCTTCATCCGGCACGCCCTCCCTGTGACCCAGGACAGGCGAGGCGGCGCACGTTCCCAGGCGTCCGCTGCCGCGCCACAGCACCCCTACCCCCACCGGAGGGCCGCATGACGACGTCGGACCACAAGGAACAGCTCGCCGAACTACGGCAGACGCATCCCGGCTGGTTCGTCTCCTACGACTCCGGCATCCGGGTCTGGAGCGCCTTCCGTCGTCGCGTTCCTGACAAACGCGAGCGAGAGGCGGGCATCGACTTCCTGATCAAGGAGCCCTCCGCCGAGCGCTTGGACGAGGCGCTGGTCCGGCAGGCGGAGATCCTGGCCGCTCTGCCCGATCCGCCCGCCCGGCCCGCCGTACCCCGCATCTTCCCGCGGTTCTGAAGCCGGTACGGCGGGCGAGGAGTTCCCCGCTCGCCGTACCACCTTGCGTGCGGCCCGGGAAGGAGGGTCTCGGGTCGCACACCCCTCGCGGTTCCCGGGACACCGGGGAAGGGGAACCGCTCCGCGCCGGTCAACACCCTCGGGGACCGGCGCCCCCGGTGCCCGGCCAGACAGCCCCCGCCTGGCCGGGCACCTTGCCCGAACACCGCCTCGCCCCCGAGTCCCACCTGGAGATCCTCCGTGACCGCCATCATGGTCATCAGCTCTGACGGCACCTTCGCCATCGCCGACACCGCCGAGCGGCTCCTGACCCCGCGCGAGGTCGCGAGGCTGTTCGGCGTCGATCCCAAGACCGTCAACCGGTGGGCGGACGCGGGCAGGCTGACGTTCCTCCGGACCCCGGGCGGGCAGCGCCGCTACCGGGAAGGCGAGGTTCACGCCCTGCGGAGCAGCGGTTAGTTCCTGACCGGCTCGACCCCGGGGCGCCGAAGGTGGCGCGACAGGTAGGAGCCGGTGACGGAACGGTTGTCCGTGGCCATGTCCGCCGGGGTGCCCTCGAAGACGACGGTGCCTCCCTCGTGGCCCGCGCCGGGGCCCATGTCGACGACCCAGTCGGCGCGGGAGACGACGTCGAGGTTGTGCTCGATCACGATCACGGTGCTTCCGCCGTCCACGAGGCGGTCGAGCAGGCCGATGAGGTTGTCGACGTCGTTCATGTGCAGGCCGGTCGTCGGCTCGTCCAGGACATAGATCCGTGAGGCGGCGTTCGAGAGATTCCCCAGCTCGCCGGCGAGCTTGAGGCGCTGCCGCTCGCCGCCGGACAGGGTGCTCAGCGGCTGGCCGAGGGTGATGTAGCCCAGGCCGACGTCGTCGAGGGTTCGCAGGGCCGGGCGGATCGTCCGCTCGGTGAAGAACTCGGCGGCCTCGACCACGGAGAAGCCGAAGACCTCGCTGATGTTCCTGCCCCTGAGGGTGTGGCCGAGGACCTCCTCGGTGAAGCGCCGTCCGGCGCAGGACTCGCAGACGGTGGCCACCGTGTCCAGGTGCGCGAGGTCGGTGTAGATCATCCCCAGTCCCTTGCAGTCGGGACACGCGCCCTTGGAGTTGGCGCTGAACAGGGCGGCGCTCACCTTGTTCGCCGAGGCGAACGCCTTGCGGATCGGGTCGAGGACGCCGGTGTAGGTGGCGGTGTTCGAGCGTTTCGAGCCCCGTCCCAGGCTCTGGTCGATGACGACGGCCTCCGGGTACCTCGCCGCCACGCAGCCCAGGACGAGCGAGCTCTTGCCGGACCCCGCGACACCGGTGACCACGGTCAGGACCCCTCGCGGGATCGTCACGCTCACGTCCTTCAGGTTGTGCAGGCTCGCGTTCTCGATGACCAGTTCCCCGGTGGGTCTCCTGGGCTCGTTCTTGACCGCCTGGTGGCGGCTCATGTGGTCGCCGGTCAGGGTGCCCGAGGTCAGCAGCCCGGCGAGGTCGCCCTGGTAGACGATCTCCCCGCCGTCGCGGCCCGCGTACGGCCCCATGTCGACCACGTGGTCGGCGATCGCGATGACCTCCGGCTTGTGCTCCACGACCAGGACCGTGTTGCCCTTGTCGCGCAGCCGTACGAGCAGTTCGTTGAGCCGGTGCACGTCGTGGGGGTGCAGGCCGACGCTGGGCTCGTCGAAGACGTAGGTCATGTCGGTCAGGCTGGATCCGAGATGGCGGACCATCTTCACGCGCTGCGACTCACCGCCCGACAGGGTCGCGCTCTCCCGGCTCAGGCTCAGGTAGCCCAGGCCGATGTGGGTGAGGCTGTCCAGCCTGGCGGCCAGGGCGGAGACCAGCGGCGCCATGGTCGGCTCCCGGACGCCCCTGACGAACTCCGCCAGGTCGCTCACCTCCATCGCCGCACAGTCGGCGATGTTCCTGCCGTCGATCAGGCAGTCGAGCGCCGCCTTGTTCAACCGGGCGCCGCCGCAGGTCCGGCAGGTGGTCCGGGTGACGATCCGGTCGAGGGCCGCCCGCAGACTGGCGGGCGCCTGCTCGGACTCCTTGGCCAGGTACAGGCGCCTGAACTTGGGGATCAGGCCCTCGTAGGTGGATTTGATCGTGCCGCCCAGACTGCTGAGTTTGATCTTCTCGTCGGGGGCGTTGAGCAGCTTGTCCCACTCCTCGTCGGTGTAGTCGCGCAGTTTCCTGTCGTTGTCGAAGAATCCCGAGTGGGCGAAGATGTTCCAGAACCAGGAGTCGACGGCGAAGGCCGGAAACAGGATGGCGCCCTCGTTGAGCGATCTGTCCCGGTCGACCAGTGCCTCGACACTGATCGTGGAGACCTGGCCCAGCCCCTCGCAGTCGGCGCACATGCCCTGGGGGTCGTTGAAGGACAGGGCGCTCGGGTGGCCCACGTGCGGCCTGCCCAGGCGGGAGTAGAGGGTGCGGAGCATCGTGGAGGTGTCGGTGACCGTGCCGACGGTCGAGCGGGAGTTCCCGCCGAGACGCCGCTGGTCGACGATGATCGCGGCGGAGAGGTTGGCCAGCGAGTCGGCCTCGGGCTGGCCGTACTTGGGCAGCAGCGACTGGATGAAGGCGGTGAACGTCTCGTTGATCAGCCGCTGCGACTCGGCGGCGATCGTGCCGAAGACCAGCGAGGACTTTCCCGACCCCGAGACACCGGTGAAAACGGTGATCTTTCGTTTGGGGATGTCGAGGGAGACGTTCTTGAGATTGTTCTCTCGCGCGCCTCGGATTTCGATGGATCCGTAAATGGGAGTGCTCTCCTCGATGCTCAGTGGTTCACGATGTTCTACGAGGCGTTCTTCGAGGTGTTCCTCACGGCGTGACGCCCTCGGGGCCGTGCCGAGGGGCCGCGTCGTGGGGGCGTCGGGGCCGTGGGGCGCCGGGCGGGAAGCCCGTCATTTCCGTAGGTCTCGGTATTTCCGCACGGAAAAAGGCAGGAAGACCGCGGTGAGCAGCAACGGCCACGCGACCGCCATCGGCGTCGCGTGCTGGGCGATCCACGACCCGCCGCCGAAACCGGGGGTGCCGAAGAGCTCGCGGACCGCCGTCGCGGTGACCGACAGCGGGTTCCACTCGGCGATGGCGCCGAGCCACGCGGGCATCGTGCCGGGGTCGACGAAGACGCTGGACAGGAACCCGGCGGGCCA
>NZ_JBFBCE010000177.1:0-5821 GCF_040689595.1 Streptosporangium sp. NPDC051023
AGGCGCAGAAGGTCCTCACACAATGGCCACGATGCCACCACGATGACGTTCCGTCACCCCATCACGAAAATCTTGCCAGACCCCACTTCTCCACCCGGTCCCGGCACTACTCCACCACCATGGGCGCCATCCGCGACGAACGCCGCGACCACGCCCGCACCGACGAGATCACCACCGGGCGTCTGCCCCTGTTCGACGAGGACACCGTCCTTGTGATCTCTCACTGGGAGTACGCGGGCAAGGGCCTGTCCGCCGGAGATGCTCTGCTCGCCGCTCTCCTGAGTGGTGACCCGCCCTCACCTATTTCACCGGACGGTGGGGGCGGCCGATGAAGGTCGACGACATGCTGACAGTGCCCGAGGTGATGGCCAAGCTCAAGGTCAGCCGGTGGACCCTCTACAGCCTCCTCCGCTCCGGCGAACTCGCCTCCGTCGTGGTCGGCGTTCGCTGCCGCCGTATCCCGGAGTCCGCGTTGAGCGACTACGTGACCCGACTTCGCGAGGAGGCCGTCTGATGGGCAAGCGCTCGAACGGTGAAGGGTCGGTCTTCCCCTATAAGGACGGGTGGGCGGGCTACGTCTGGGTCACCACGCCGGAAGGTAAGAGGACCCGGAAGTGGGCCTACGGCAAGACCCGTGAGGAGACCCACGAGAAGTGGCTCAAGCTCCACGAGTTGGCGCGCAAGGGGCCGATGCCGACCAAGCACCCCACTCTTGCCGCCTACCTGGCGCGCTGGCTCGCCGAGGTGATCGAACCCAACCGGGAGCCGACGACCTATGTGGCCTACGAACCGCTGGTCCGGCTCTACATCATCCCCAGCCTGGGGAAAAAGCGCCTCGACAAGCTGACCGTTCGCGACGTGCAGATCTGGCTCAACAGCCTGCCGACGCTGTGCACCTGCTGTGACCAGAAGAAGGATCACCGGCGCCCGGAGAGCAAGCGGCGGTGTTGCGCCGTCGGGAAATGCTGCAGGGGGTATCCCTCCCGGAGCACCATCGCGGGCATCCGTCGTGTCCTGCGCTCCGCGCTGGGCAACGCCGTGCGGGAGGAGCTGATCTCCAAGAATGTCGCGGCGCTGACCACCCTGCCCGCTGCCGGCAAGACGAAGAAGAAACGGCAGCGTGTGGTGTGGGGCGTCGATGAGGCACGACGGTTTCTCGAACACCTGCGGGCGATCGACGACCCGCTCTACGCCGCCTACGTGCTGATCCTCGTCCTGGGCCTGCGGCGCGGTGAGGTGCTCGGGCTGGCCTGGGACTGTGTCGACCTCGGCGGCGAGCAGCTGTGGATCTCCCGGCAGCTCAACCGGGTCCGCGGCCAGCTCCTTCACCGGGAGACAACCAAGACCGACGACTCGACGGCGTCGCTGCCGCTCCTCGGTTTGTGCGTCACCGCTCTCAAGCACCGTCAGCACGTCCAGGAGGACGCCCGTAAGGCCGCCGGGGAGAAGTGGCAGGACTCCGATCTCGTCTTCACCACGCGGAACGGCACGCCGATCGAGCCGCGCAACTTCAACCGGGCCTTCGAGGCGCACTGCCGCCGGGCAGGCGTGCCAACGATCCGCGTCCACGACACCCGGCACACCTGCGCCTCGCTCCTGGCCGCCCTCGACGTACACCCGCGCGTCGCGATGCGCGTCCTGCGTCACTCACAGATCTCCATGACCATGGACGTCTACACCCAGGTCCCCACCCCGGAGACCCGGAAGGCGCTCGACCGGCTCAATCAGAGCCTCAACGTTCCAGGCGAGACATAGCTCATCACCCATCACCTAGTACTCCAGTGACATTTTGAGATCATGGGTGTGATCTGCGCTGGCAGTGGCATCGGCGAGCGATGGCCTGATGGCAACGACGCCACTGTGACCAGCGCAGGATCTCCTCGATCTCGCGGGGCCGGGCAAGAACGAGTGCGGCCGGCAGACGACGAATCTCGGGCATTGTCAGCGGGATGTGCTCGACGTCGAAGTCGCTGCTGGGCTGTTGTGCGGCCAAGACGGCCAGTACCACCAGCGCGAGCATGGCCAGCGTGATGTGCCGATACCAGCCGATCCAGCTGCGGACTTGGTAGTGGTCCAGGCCGACCTGGCCTTTGGCTGCTTGGAAGGACTCCTCCACCGCCCAGCGGATACCCGCGACGCGTACCAGCTTCAGCAACGGCATCGCCGCCGGGGCGTAGCAACGATGGAAGGCCAACTCCCCGGTGGCGGGATGACGGCGGATCAGCAGCCAGCGGTGAGCACCGGGCTCGTCGGCGTCGATGCGGGTCCAGGCCCATAGGTAAAAGCGTGGGCCCTTGGCGCCGGCGCCGGCGCTGTAGCGGTGCCAGTGCCGATCGGCGGCCAGGGCGGCGACCTCGGCGGCCGTCTGCTGAGCTCCCTGGATACTGACGCGCCGGTTGGCGGCGATCGCCAGTACGTATCCCAGCCGGTGTGCTTCCAGGAAGGCGCGCAGGTGGGGGGCTTGGCCGTAGACCTCGTCCCCGGTTATCCAGGAGGCGTCGACTCCGGCGCTCAGGGCCGCGTCGATCATCTGCGCGGCCAGGGTGGACTTGGTGGCGAAGGCGCCGTGGTCGGGTATCTCGGCTTTGCGGCGGCGGGCGCTGTCGGCCATCCAGGTGTGTTCGGGCAGGTAGAGCCGCCGGTCGATGAGCGTGCGTCCCTGGCTGGTGGCGTAGGCCAGGAACACACCGACCTGGCTGTTTTCGATCTTTCCCGCAGTGCCGGTGTATTGACGCTGCACTCCGGCCGAGCCGGTGCCCTTCTTGACGAACCCGGTCTCGTCGACGATCGGCACACCCCCGTTGCCGAGGTGTTCGATGGCGTAGGCGCGTAGGTCGTCGCGGACGGCCTCGGCGTCCCAGCGGGTGGTGCGCAGCAGGCGTTGCAGGGCTTGCGGGCCGCGTAGTCCGGCGTGTTCGGCCAGGTTCCAGCAGTTTTTGCGATCGATGTCGGCCAGTAGGCCGCGGACGTAGGCGGTGGCGGTGCGGCGCGGCTCGACACGGCCGAAGCGGTGTGCGATCCGGTGCATCAGGTCGTTGAGGGTGACCAGCCATCGGTCAGGGTCTACGCTGTCGGCCACGGCCATCACGCGATCTTCAGGTGTCTTCACAAACTCTGAATCATCACGTGGTGGCCGTCTTCATGTGACCTCAGCCAGGAAGATCGCGAAGTGTCACTGGAGTACTAAGGCCCTTTGGGATCACCCCCAAAGGGCCTTATCCGCATGCAAGAGCCTTTGCTTATAGCCAAGCAGATACACCGAGATAGCCATCAAGGCAATTTCACTGCCCGTTATTTGTGATTTAAAAGAGGAGGTTTCCAGTGAGCTGCCCAGTTCACCTTCACGCCGAACGTCATGGAGGCCGAGTGACGCACCCCAAGAGCTGCGAGCGCGCCAAGCTGCATCAGTGCCGATGTTCCGACTGCGGCGGGGCACAGCACGGCTGGCCCTATGGCCTCACCTTGGCCCGCGACCCATCTCCCGCAGGTCGACAGGAGGCGAGAGAACGCAGCGAACTCGCGTGGAGGGAGACTCAGCCTCCCAAGGGGCGCCGGAGCCCGTCCAAGCACAGGCAAGCAGCCGCCACCGACAGCGCGACGGTCGATCTCATCGACTGGCTGGCCGAAAACCCAAGCACGATCGAACGCATCCAGGAAGTCGGTGACCTCCTCACCGGTCCCGTTATCGAGGAACTGGACAAAAGGTTCGGCGGAAGCAGTCCACGGGAAACCCGAAGAAGACTCACCGAGCATTTCTGGTGCGACCTCCTCGCTGCTCTGGCTGAGGGCATCGAGAAGGTCTCGAAGGTCATGGATCAAGTGCCCGAATATGTGACGGCGATCATCCTCAAGTCTCGGAAGGATGAGGGTCGCGGCCCTCTTCTCGAAGCGCTCGTAGCTCTCGCCGTGCGGACGGCGTGGGAGCCCATCAAGGGCATGATCCACGCCAGCGGGATTGAGGAGTTGCAACGGACGTGCCGGATCCTCGCCGTCCTGATCTGCCCGGCTCCCGAAAATCACGCGGCGGTGCAGAACGCCGCGCTCCTCCCGCTGGCAAAGGAGGGAATGCTGGAGATCAGCAAGGAGCGGCTTGAGCAGGTCTTCCCCGCCGAGTGGGTCCGCCGCCTCCGGGATGACCTCGGCGGCGTCTGAGCAAACCCGCCGACCTCGGAAGCCTGGCCGGACGCCTCAGCTCCTACGGAAGCTTCCAGCCCCGACGTGTGAGGTTCGCAGATGGCTGTCTATATGGGACCGCGTTGCTGTATTTCGCTGCTGTACGGATGCGAAAGAGGCCCTCCGGTATGATCCCGGAGGGCCTCTGACCTGCTGCGCGGCCGAGAGGACTCGAACCCCTAACCTTCTGATCCGTAGTCAGATGCTCTATCCATTGAGCTACGGCCGCTCGCTGCGTAAGTAATCATAGCGGGTCCTGAGCCATGCCTCGAACCGGTTAAAGGATCTGGCCCTGGCGTGCTCTCGAGGAGTGGATCCGGCGGGGGCAGGGGGACCACCGCGGTGGGGCGGGGCTGGTTTGGCGGGGTGGGGTCAAGGGGTGGTTTTGAGGATTGAGGAGAGGACGCCGGGGAAGCGGGTCTCCATCTCGGGGAGGCGGAGCTCGTGGCGGCGGAAGCTGCCTTCGGGGGTGACGCGGAGGAGGCCGGCTTCGCGGAGGACCTTCAGGTGGTGGGAGAGGGTCGACATGCTCACGGGCACGTCGAACTGACCGCAGACCACCCCTCCGGCCTCGGCCAGCTGGCGGACGACCATCAGGCGGACCTCGTCCGCCAGGGCGTTCAGCATCGTGGGCAGGCTGATGGTCGAGACGTCCGGGTGGTGGAGGGCGCGCATGCTCACATAGTACTTCGAGGCTTTGACAAACGTCGAAATCCGACCTCACAATTCGACGAGTATCGAAATCCTTGAAGGAGGCCGGATGACACCCGACGAACTGCTCTCCACCACCAGGGCCGTCCGCAAGCGGCTCGATCTCACCAGGCCGGTTCCCCGCGAGCTCATCGAGGAGTGCCTCAAGATGGCCGTACAGGCGCCGACGGGGCGCAACCGCCAGCGCTGGCACTTCGTCGTCGTCACCGAGAAGAGGCAACGGGAAAGGCTCGCGGCGGTGTGGCGGGAGGGGATGAACCAGCCGGGGACGCCGATGCCCGAGGAGGACGCGCAGCGGGCGTACGCGTTCCCCGGGTCGATGGAGCGGGTGTGGGAGGGGCTCCAGCACCTCTACGAGCACATCCACGAGGTGCCCGCGTTCTTCATCCCGTGCATCACCGGGCGGACGGAGAACCTGAGCGTGCTCGAGCAGGCCAACACGTTCGGTTCGATCATGCCGGCGGCCTGGAGCTTCATGCTGGCCGCGCGGGCTCGCGGACTGGGTACGGCCTGGCTGGGACCGCTGAGGCTGGAGCGAAAGGGGGCCGCGGTCCTCGGCATACCGTACGAGCGGGTCATGCAGGTGGCCTTCGTTCCCCTCGCGTACACGATCGGGACGGATTTCAAACCGGCGAGGAGAGTGCCGATGGAGGAGGTCACGCACTGGGATCGATGGTGACCCTCAAGGCCACGGGCCTGATCACCAGGCCTCAGCGCTGGCCGTCCAAGCAGCGGACCACCCTCCCAGGTCCGAGAACCGACTGTCTGGACCTCAGGACTGCCCCACCGCTCCCAGCTCAGAGAAACCGACCGTCTGACCTCAGGACTACCCACCGGTCCCAGCTAGTGCTGTGACCGGAAACGATCACCGGGTTGGCGTGTAGAGCACTGCTGCCAGTTGGATGGTGCCGATCACGTTCGATCAGCGCTCGGGAGG
>NZ_JBFBCE010000178.1:0-5712 GCF_040689595.1 Streptosporangium sp. NPDC051023
CCTTCGATGGCGAGGGAAACCTCGCCGCCGGGGTTCCGTCTCCCCCGGCGGCGAGGGGCTTTTCAGTTCAGGGCGTCGAGGTAGGCCCTGTGGTTACGGGAGAATTCGAAGTTGTTGTACTTGTCCCAGTTGATCGACCAGGTCATCAGGCCGCGCAGACCGCGGTAGACGCCCTTCGGCTTGTAGGACCCGCAGTTGGTGCCCTTGGCCAGGCAGTCGAAGGCCTTCTGGACCTCGCCCACCGAGGTGAAGCCGCCGCCCGCGTAGGTCGCGGCGGGCAGGCCGATGGCGACCTGCTCCGGGCGCAGGGCCGGGAAGACGTTGTTGACGTTGCCCGCGATCGGGAAGCCCGCGAGCAGCATGTCGGTCATGGCCACGTGGAAGTCCGCGTTACCCATGGTGTGGTACTGGTTGTCCAGGCCGGTGATCGGCCCGGAGTTGTAGTCCTGGACGTGCAGCAGGGTCAGGTCGTTGCGCAGCGCGTGGATGACGGGCAGGTAGGACCCGGCCCGCTGGTCGGCGGAGCCGTTCGCGCCGGGGCCGTAGAACTGGTAGCCGAGCTGGACGAAGAACGTCTCGGGGGCCATGGTCAGCACGAACTTGGAGCCGTACTTGGCCTTGAGGGTCTTCAGCGCGGAGATCAGGTTGACGACGACCGGGGTGGTCGGGGCCGCGAGGTTGGTGTCGCCCTGGTTGAGGTAGAGCGAGTGCCCCTCGAAGTCGACGTCGAGGCCGTCGAGGCCGTACTTGTCGATGATGGCGCCCACCGACTCGACGAACTTGTCACGCGCGGCCGTCGTGGTGAGCTGGACCTGGCCGTTCTGGCCGCCGATCGAGATCAGCACCTTCTTGCCCTGGGCCTGCTTCGCCTTGATCGCCGCGATGAAGTCGGCGTCGGACTCGACGCTGGGGCACTCGGCGACCGGGCAGCGCACGAAGCGGATGTCACCGGAGGTCACCGAGGTCGGCTCGCCGAAGGACAGGTTGATGAAGTCCCACTCCTTCGGCACGTCGGCCATCCGCACGTAGCCGGAGCCGTTGGCGAAGGAGGCGTGCAGGTAGCCGACCAGGACCCGGCTGCTCGGCGGGTCGCCGGGGCCGACCGTGACCGTGACCGGGGCGGACCTGGGCGACTCGCCCGCCGGGTTGAACGCGCTCACCTGGTAGGCGTACGTGCCGCCGGCGAGGACCTCGCTGAAGGTGGTGGCCGTCGGGGAGGCGACCTTGACGCTGCCGCGGTAGACGTTGTAGCCCGTCGGGGTGCCCGAGGCGGTGTTCCACTTCAGCGTCACGGTGTTGCCGTTGACCGCGGCGGTCAGCCCGGTCGGAGGGGCCGGCGGCGGGGCGTCACCGCCGACCAGGACGGCGACCTGTGCGGACTTGGCCGACTCGCCCACGGCGTTGACGGCGCTCACCTGGTAGCCGTAGGTGCCCGGCGGGAGGGCCTCGACGTAGGTGGTCGTCGTGGCCGAGCCCACCTTGGTGCCGCCCCGGTAGACGTTGTAGCTCGTCGCCCCGGCGGAGGCCGTCCAGTTCAGGGTGGCCGAGTTCGAGCTGCCCGTGCCGGTCAGGCCGGTGGGGGTGGCCGGGACCTGCGGGCCGTCGTTGCCGAGCACCAGCGTGACCGAGTTGGACTTGGCCGACTCGCCCGCGGCGTTGACCGCGGTCACCTGGTAGACGTGGGTGCCGGCCACCGGACCGACGTCGGTGTAGGTGATACCGGAGGTCGAGCCGACCTTGGCTCCGTCGCGGTAGACGTTGTAACTCGTCGCGCCGGCGGAGGCCGTCCAGTTCAGCGTGGCGCTGCTGGGGATGCTCGTCCCGGTGAGATTGGCCGGGGCGGCCGGGGGCTGGCCCTGCCCCGCCTCGCCGTCCAGGACGATGTCGTCGGCCTGGTAGGCGCCCTGGCCGTACCAGCTGTTGACGTAGATCGTCACCGAGGTGGTCGAGGCGCCGGTGGTGAAGGTGCGGGTGAGCTGGGAGTAGGCCGACGGCGACGACGTCCAGGTGCTCTGGTCGGTCGTGCCGGTGCCGGTCACGCCCAGGAAGACGTAGCCGCCGCGCACCCAGCCCGACAGTGAGTAGGACGAGGACGGCTTGACGCTGACCGTCTGCTGGCAGCGCGCGGTGTCGTTGCCGACGGGCGTGGCCTGCAGCGCCTTTGACCCGCCGTGCACCGGCGAGGAGACCGCGGTGGCGCCCGAGGACGCCGTACAGGTCCAGCCGGTCAGGCCGTCCTCGAATCCGGGGTTGGTCGCGATGTTGGCGGCGTGGGCGGGCGTCGCGGCGAGCATCGTGCCGCCGAGCGCCAGTACGGCCACCGCCGCGAGCTTTCTGAGGTTCATCCGCTGAATCCCTTGAAGATGTTCGTGAACTCCCACGGCGACTGTGAGATGCCGCTGCAGGTGGGCGAGACCTGGCCGTTGGGGCAGCCGCCGTTGTCGCGGCCCGCGGACCAGAAGCCGATGTAGGCCACGTGGTTGGTGTTGGCCCAGCTCAGCAGCGAACGGGCGTCCGCCTGGGTGGTGGTCGATCCGGTGTCGTTCTTGCCGATCATCGGGGTGAGCCCGAGCATCTTCCTGAGCTGGGCGTCGGTCTTCGAGGGCCAGACGCCCTTCATCTGGTTGAGGGTCGCCTGGGCGGCGCTGATCAGCGCGGCGCCCCAGTTTCCGCTGTAGCCGAAGTCCATCAGCATCGGGTTGACGATGATGTTGAGGCCCTTGGCCGCCGCGTCCTGCAGAATCGACACGGAGAACGGGTCGAGGCCGTAGTCCTGGCCCTGGATCCGCAGGGTGTAGCTGATCACGGTGCCGCGCTCGGTCTGGAGCTGCTTCAGCGCGGTGTTGACCTTGTTGACGTCGATCGAGGCCTCGACGTCGACGTCGAGGTGGTTGGTGCCGACGGTGTCGAGCACCTTCTTGTAGGCGGCGAGCAGCGTGGCGGAGGTGCCACAGTTGTGCTCGAGGTACGGCCCCTGGGCGCCGCCGGTGGCCACGATCACCTGGCCGCCCTGCGCCTGGAGCGCCTTGACGTCGTTGATGATGCGCGGCTCGTCGATCGGGATGGTCGCGCCCCACGCGGGGTTGCAGCCGGTGCTGTCGCCGAGGGCGAAGGCGAGGGTGTAGTTCTTCACACCTGTCGCGTTGGCGGCACTGACCAGGGAGGGCGTCGCCATCGTGATGTCGACGTACGGCGCGTAGCGGATCTCGCCGGTCGGCGGCTGGCCGACGTCGCTGGTCTTGCCGCTGACCGAGGAGGTGTAGGCGGAGCAGTTGTTCGACCCGTCACACGCCCGGACCCGGAAGCCGTAGGTGGTGTTGGCGCTCAGGCCGGTCGCGGTGTAGCTCAGGTTCGCGCCCGCGCTGACCGGCGTCGCGTTGTCCCGCGACACCTCGTAGCGGTTCACCGTGCCCGAGTCGTCGGTCGAGGCCGACCACGCCAGGTTCAGCGAGCTGGTCGTGGGGCCGCTCACGGTCAGGCCGGTCGGCACGGTCGGCGGGGTGGTGTCGGTGCCGCCGCCGCTGGTCGTGCCGTTCACCACGGAGGTGTAGGCGGAGCAGTTGTTCGACCCGTCACACGCCCGGACCCGGAAGCCGTAGGTGGTGTTGGCGCTCAGGCCGGTCGCGGTGTAGCTCAGGTTCGCGCCGACGCTGACCGGCGTCGCGTTGTCCCGCGAGATCTCGTAGCGGTCGATCCTGCCGGAGTTGTCGGTCGAGGCCGACCAGGTCAGGCTCAGCGTGCTGCCGGTCGCGCCGCCGACGGCCAGATTGGCGGGAACGGTCGGCGGGACGGTGTCCGGGGGCGGGGTGTCGTCACCGGGCGGGCCGTCCAGGACGATGTCGTCGGCCTGGTAGGCGCCCTGGCCGTACCAGCCGTTGACGTAGATCGTCACGGACTTGGTCGACGCGCCGGTGGTGAAGGTCCGGGTCAGCTGGGAGTAGGCCGACGGCGAGGAGGACCAGGTGCTCTGGTCGGTCGTGCCGGTGCCGCTCACACCCAGGAAGACGTAGCCGCCGCGTACCCAGCCCGACAGTGAGTACGACGAGGACGGCTTGACGCTGACCGTCTGCTGACAGCGCGCGGTATCCGCCCCCTGGGGCGTGGCCTGCAGCGCCTTCGACCCGCCGTGCACCGGTGAGGAGACCGCCGTCGCACCCGAGCCTGCCGTACAGGTCCAGCCGGTCAGGTCATTCTCGAATCCGGGGTTGGTCGCGATGTTGGCGGCGTGGGCGGGCGTCGCGGCGAGCATCGTGCCGCCCAGCGCCAGTACGGCCGCCGCCGCGAGCTTCCTGAGGTTCATCCGGTGTACCCCACAAAGATCTTGGCGAACTCGTAGGGCGTCTGGGCGATGTTGGTGCACTTGTAGAGCGGGCCGTTGCAGGCGTTGCGGTCGCGCGTCGCCTCCCAGAACGAGAGCATTCCGAGGTGCTTGGACTTGGCGAAGGCGACGAGCTGGCGCGCGTCGTTCTGGTCGAAGGTCCGCCCGTCGTCGTTCTTGCCGAGCATCGGCGTGACGGCGAGCATCTTCCAGAGCTGGGCGTCGCTCTTGGCCGGGTAGAGGGTCTTGAGCTGCGCGAAGGTGCCGTTGGCCGCCTGGACCGCCGCGTCGCCGTAGTCGACGTCACGGTAGTAGTCCATCGCCATGACGTTGACGAGGTCGAGGTTGACCCCGGCGTCCCTGGCCGCCTTGACCACGTTGATCCCCGTCTCCACGAGGCCTTCCGGCAGCACCGGCAGGGTCAGCGAGATCTTGAGGTTCGGGTAGGTCTGCTGGAGCCTGGCCAGCGCCTGCGACCTGCGGTTGATGGAGGCGGTGTCGGCCGCCGCCGTGCCCTCGATGTCCAGGTCGATGTACTTCAGGCCGTAGGTGTCGACGACGGCCTTGTACTCGTTGTAGAGGGCGGTGACGTCGGTGCAGGCCTGGGCGAGCTCGACACCGCTGGCGCCGCCGAAGGAGATCTTCACGTCTCCGCCCGCCGCCCTGACGGCGTCGATCTGGTCCTTCGCCCACCCGGAGCGCGGGTCGTAGGCGCCGAACCAGGTGGCCTTGCAGGTCCCGGCCCCGACGAAGGCGAGCGTGTAGTTCTTCACCCCCGAGGCCGTCACCATGTCGGACAGGATCGGGGTCGGCCAGGCGCCCATGTCCACGTAGGGGGCCATCCACAGCGTGCCGCCGGGCTGTACCGTCGGGGTCACGGTCGGGCTCGGGCTTGCGGTCGGGCTGACCGTCGGGCTCGGGCTCGTGGTCGGGGTGACGGTCGGCGACGGCGAGGGATCGGGTCCGCCGGTGCAGGGCTTGCCGTTGAGCGTGCAGCCGGTCGGCGCGCCGGTACCGGTGCCGACCCAGCCGAAGGTGGCGCTCGCACCCGGCGCGAGCGTGCCGTTGTAGTCACGGTTCTTGAAGGTGTACCTGCTCCCGGACTGCGTCATGAGCGCGTCCCAGTAGGAGCCGACCGTGGTGCCAGAAGGCAGGTCGAAAACCACCGTCCAGCCGTTGAGCGTGGTGGTGCCGGTGTTCTTCACGGTGATCTGGCCGGTGTAGCCGCCGGACCACTCTGAAGCCTTGACGAAGGTTGCGGTGTCGGCCTGGGCCGGAGCGGTCGCCAGCAGCGTCGCCCCGCAGGCGAGCGCGGCGGCGACGGCGAGCGTCGTCAGCCGCACCCGTGCTGATCGTTGGTTCATGACCTGCCTCATGAGGCTCTCTAGGTGGGG
>NZ_JBFBCE010000179.1:0-5654 GCF_040689595.1 Streptosporangium sp. NPDC051023
GCCCGGGATGGGCCCTGGGTGGGCCCTGGGTGGGCTCTAGGTGAGCTCGGGGTGGCGAGGTGCGGACGCGCGGAGCCGGGGCGTGCGCGGCGGGTGGGGCACACGGAGCGCATGTGCTCGCCTTCCAGGAGTCACCAGGTGTTTCCATGACGTTCTGCATGGGACACCTCTTTCCTGGATAAAATCACTGCACTTATGCACGGCTACGACGAGCATGACCAGGCAAGATGGGTACCGGAACCCCCCGGCAACCCTGAGCGAAGCCCGTTCGAACGCGACCGGGCACGGGTGCTGCACAGCGCGGGACTGCGCAGGCTCGCCGCCAAGACCCAGGTGGTCGGGCCCGCGGAGACGCTCGGCAGCGGGCAGCACATCCCGCGCACCCGGCTGACCCACTCCCTGGAGTGCGCGCAGATCGGCAGGGAGATGGGTCAGGCGCTCCGCAGGGACCCCGACCTGGTCGAGACCGCCTGCCTTGCCCACGATCTCGGGCATCCGCCGTTCGGGCACAACGGGGAGACCGCGCTCAACGAGCTCGCCGCCGGGTGCGGCGGCTTCGAGGGGAACGCGCAGAGCCTGCGTCTGCTGACCCGGCTCGAGGCCAAGGTGCTCACCGAGGACGGCCGCAGCGCCGGGCTCAACCTCACCCGGGCCTCGCTGGACGCCGCGACCAAGTATCCGTGGACCCGCGCGACGAGCCCCAAGTACTGCGCCTACGACGACGACCTGGCCGTCTTCGAGTGGATCAGGCAGGGCGCGCCCGAGGGGCGGGTCAGCTTCGAGGCCCAGATCATGGACTGGGCCGACGACGTCGCCTACTCGGTGCACGATCTGGAGGACGCCCTGCACTCGGGCGCCGTCGTGCCGCAGGCGCTGCGCGCCCCCGCCGAGCGGCACGAGGTCTGCGTGACCACCCGCGCCTGGTCCGCCCCCGACGCCGAGATCGGCGAGCTCGAGGACATCTTCGGCCGTCTGGTCGCCCAGCCGCTCTGGCCCCGCCACTTCGACGGCTCGCTCACCGACCTGGCCGCGACCAAGGGGCTCACCAGCGCCCTGATCGGTCACCTCTGCCGGTCGGCGCAGGACGCGACCCGCGAGGCCTACGGCCCGGCGGCGGGCCGCTACGGCGCCGACCTGGTCGTGCCGAGGGAGACCCGTCTGGAGTGCGCCCTGCTGAAGGGGCTGACCGCGCACTACGTGATGACCAGCGACGAGCACAGCGCCAACCAGGCAAGGCAGCGCGAGCTCATCCGCGACCTCGCCCACCTGATCACACTGGGCGCGCCCCTCACGCTGGAGCCCGCGCTCCGCCCCTCCTTCGCCAGGGCCGCGACCGACGCCGGGCGGCTGCGCGTGGTCGTCGACCAGATCGCCTCGCTCACCGACACCTCCGCGGTCGCGTGGCACCGGCGCCTTTCGGGAGGCTGAAGGGGGTGTGGCTGAGCGGCGGGCGGCCTGCCGTGCCGCTCAGGTGTCCCGGCGGGACGGCGGAGCCTGCGACGTCTCCGTGTACCGCTTCCACGACGGCTTCTTGAACCGCTCGACCAGCAGGGGAGCCCCGGTGAAGACGATCGCCCCGGCCGCGACCAGCGCGACGTACAGCGCGGGGCTGCCGACCGGCAGCTGGGCGGGCGGTACGAACGACAGGACGAAGGCGAACGCGACGGCCAGGAAGCCGACCCCGGCGACCCCCCACATGCCCGCCGTGCCACCGGGAATCTTGAAGGCTCTGGGCAGGCCGGGCTGGGTGTAGCGGAGCCTGATCGCCGAGGCGTACATGATCATGTAGACGATGATGTAGAGGCTGACCGCCAGGGCGGAGATGAGGAAGTACACCGTGCTGACGTCGCTCATGAAGAGGTAGAGCGAGGCGATGACGGTGACGACGACGCCCTGGATGATCAGGATGTTGCTCTGCACCCCGCTCCTGTTGGTCTTCTGCATGAACGGCGGGAGCATCCCGTCGCGGGCGGTCGCGAGCAGGCCGCGGCTGGGGCCGATGATCCAGGCCAGCACGCCGCCGAGCGCGCCGTAGCAGACCAGGAGGCTGATCAGCCGGACCGGCCACGAGGCGTGCAGCAGGGTGGTCGAGAGCCGGTTGAAGGCGTCGAACACGCCGCTCTCGATGTTGATCTCCTTGTAGGGAAGGATTCCGGCGATCGCCAGCGAGCCGAGCGTGAAGATGCCGAACGACAGCAGCGCCGCGATCGCGATCACCATCGGGTAGCCGGTCTTCGGGTTCTTCAGCTCCATCGCGTGTACGGCCTGCGACTCGACCCCCGCGAAGTTGAGCAGAATCCCGGCCAGGAAGGACAGCCCGGAAAGGCCGGTGATGTAGGGGAACAGCCGGGGATGGGGATGACCGGCTTGCTCGACCGAGACCGCCTGGCTGCTCGCCTCGCTCCAGCCGATCTGCTGGTGAGACAGTAGCCAGGCCAGGAACCCGGCCAGCAGGATCACCCCGGGGATCACGGTGCCCAGCAGGAAGCCGTACTTGGTGACCTTGGCCGCGAACCGGTTGCTGACCAGCGCGGCGAACGTGCACAGCCAGAAGGCGATGATGATGAACAGGCCGACGTAGACGTGGTCGGAGGCCAGTCTCGGCCTGCCGATGGCGAACGCGGCGGCGGCGGAGGCGAAGCTGAGGCCCGCGGGGTACCAGACGATGTTCTGCACCCACGACAGGAACATCGTGACGAAGCCCGTCGGCTTGCCGAACGCCTCGGCGACCCACACGTAGAGGCCGCCCGCCCTGTTGCCGAACGCGCCGCCGAGCTCGGCGGCGACCAGGCCGGCCGGGATGAGGAACAGGAAGGTGGAGAACCCGATGTAGACGAACATCGTCAGCTCTTCCTTGGCCATCAGCGACAGGCCGCGCAGGCTGGTGACGATCGAGGCGGCGGTCATCAGCCCGAGAGTCGAGACCGTCAGGTAGTGGCCGGCTCCGCCGGTCCTCGCCCGCCTTGCGGCGGCGTGCTTCGAATGAGCCACCACTACCCCCGATCGTCCGAGTGTTGCCCGAGTGTGGAGACGGCGTCGCTCAGAACAGCGACAGGCCGGTCAGTTTCACGAACGCCTCAAGGGCGACGGCGGCCGAGACCGAGTTGCCCTTGTCGTCGACGCCCGGCCCCCACGCCACGGCGGTGCACCGCCCCGGGACGATGGCCAGGATGCCGCCGCCGACACCGCTCTTGCAGGGCAGTCCGACGCGGTAGGCGAACTCGCCGGCCTCGTTGTAGGTGCCGCAGGTCAGCACGATCGCATTGACACCGCGGGCGTCCTCCTCGGAGAGCAGCCGGGAGCCGTCCGCTCGAACACCGTGCCGGGCCTGGAACAGCGCCGCCAGCGCCAGCTCCTCGCAGCTGATCATGATGGAGCACTGGCGGAAGTAGTGGTCGAGCGTCTCGTGGACCGGGTTGAGCATGTTGCCGAAGTCGGCCGTCAGATAGGCCAGCGCCCGGTCCCGGTGACCGGTCGTCTCCTCCGAGTGCGCGGTGACCGCGTCCACGTGCAGCTGGGGGTTGCCGGTCTCGGCCCGCAGCAGCGCCCTGACGGCCCCGTAGGCGTCGCCGGTGTCGTGGAGAAGCTGGTCGGTGACCACGATGGCCCCCGGGTTGACGAACGGGTTGCCCGGGACGCCCTTGGCGAGCTGAAGCGGGATGAGCGAGTTGAACGGGTCGCCCGTCGGCTCCCGCCCCACCCGCTTCCAGATCGCCTTGTCGTCGTGGCCGAGCACGAGCGCGAGGGCGAACAGTTTGGAGATGCTCTCTATCGTGAACGGCGTCTTCGACTCCCCGCTCCCGTGGACCTCTCCGTCGACGGTGGCCACGGCGAACCCGAACTGGTTCGGATCCACCTCGCCGAGGCTGGGGATGTAGTCGGCGACCTTCCCCGCGCCGATGCGCGGCCGCGCGGCGGCCATGACCTGCTCGACGACGTCCTGGTAGTTCGGTGCGGGCATGCGGTCCCCCCGAGGCACCTGGTCAGTGGTGGAATCCGGACCTGTGCTCCGCGCCGCCGCCCCGGCCGAGCCTCTCGACGGAACGGCGGATGTCCTCGGCGAGCAGTGAGATCTCGTCACGGCCGATGCCGTGCCTGACCAGCACGCGCTGGATGATCGTCTCCTGCCGGTCGGGAGGCAGCGGGTAGGAGGGCACCTGCCAGCCGCGGGTGCGCAGTTGCTCGGTGAGGTCGTAGAGGGTGAAGCCGGGATCGTGGTCCGCCAGGGTGTAGGAGACTCCGGGAAGCGCGCCCTTGCCGTCGTACAGGAGCTTGAACGGCCCCATCTTGGCGATCTGGCCCGCCAGGAACTGCGCGGTGTCGAGGCAGGCCTGCTGGACCTTCCGGTAGCCCTCGTGGCCCAGCCGCAGCAGCGTGTAGTACTGGGCGACGATCTCACCGCCGGGGCGGGAGAAGTTGAGGGCGAACGTCGGCATCTCACCGCCCAGGTAACTGACGTAGAAGATCAGGTCCTTGGGCAGCAGGTCGGCGGAGCGCCACACGACCCATCCCACACCCAGCGGGGCGAGGCCGTACTTGTGGCCCGAGGTGTTGATGGAGGCGACCCGTTCCAGACGGAAGTCCCACAGCAGGTCGGGCTGGATGAACGGGGCGATGAACCCGCCGCTGGCGGCGTCCACGTGGATCGGGACATCCAGGCCTGTTTCAGAGTGGATCGCGTCGAGTTCCTCGGCGATGTCGGCGACCGGCTCGAAGTCGCAGGTATAGGTGACGCCCATGATCGCCACGACGCCGATCGTGTTCTCGTCGACGTACTGGCGTAGCTGGTGCGGGCGCAGGCCGGTCGCGTCGGGCTCGAGCGGCACCTGCCGCAGCTCGACGTCGAAGTAGCGGGCGAACTTCTCCCAGCAGACCTGCACCGGACCGCAGACCAGGTTGGGGCGGTCGGTTGGCTTGCCGTCCGCCTGCCGCCGCTGCCGCCACCTCCACTTGAGCGCGAGGCCGCCGAGCATCGCCGCCTCGCTCGACCCGGTCGTCGAGCAGCCCATCGTGGTCCCGCCGGAGGGGGAGTGCCACAGGTCGGCCAGGATGTGCACGCACCGGGACTCGATCTCGGCCGTCTGCGGATACTCGTCCTTGTCGATCATGTTCTTGCCGAGGCAGGCGTCCATCAGCCGATGGACCTCCTCGTCGCTCCAGGTGGTGCAGAACGTCGCCAGGTTCTGTGAGGCGTTGCCGTCCAAGAGCAGCTCGGAGCTGATCAGGTCGTAGACCACGCGCGGGTCGGACTGTGAGTCGGGGAGGTGGTACTTCGGCAGCGCCCTCTGGCTCAGTGGCGACGCGTACACGTCGTTGAAAGGGGTGACTTCCCTGCGTGTGACCTTGTGCAAAGCCATGAAGCTCTCCTGTCCGGATTCCATCGGCTACCTACCCGAGCACCAAACACGACAAAGCTCATGAAAATTCACGAAAGTCTCAAAGTGGATGTTTTGCATTTATTTACTGAGAAATGGTGAAAATCGGTGATGTCTGGGGTTGTCGAGGGGTGCGAGGCCTCGTGGTTCAGTCGACCACCCGGCGCAGCGCGCGCAGCAGCGGTGTCTCCAGCCGTTCGATCGCCGTTCTCGCCCGGTCCGCGTCCCGCGTCTCCTGCGGCAGCCGGTGCATGAGCCGGAACACGACCAGCCCGGCCG
>NZ_JBFBCE010000180.1:0-5342 GCF_040689595.1 Streptosporangium sp. NPDC051023
GCGATCACGGTGCGGCCTCCTCGACGTCGCGCGCCTCGGCGGCCTGGGCGCGGGCGAGGTGCCGTCCGGCGCGCTCCTCCGCGGACTCGGCCCGCGCCCGGTACTTGTCGACCTGGACCCGCAGGTCCCTGTTCGTCGCCTCGTGGGCGGCGAGCTGCGCGTGGGCCGTCTCCAGTTCCCGCTCGGTCCGGGCCAGTTCCAGTTGGGTGCGGTCTCTGCGGGTCTCCATTCCGATCGGGAGGCCGATCAGGAGACCCACTACAAGGGCGACGAGGAGACCGAAGATCTGGCCGAGATACACGGCCACCATCCACACAGCGACGGCGATGACCGCTCCGCTACCGACTCCGAAGAGGTTCCCGCGGGAGAGGTGCTTGAGGATCACCGCCCCTCCCCTGCCGAGTCGCCGGAGGCCAGAGGGAACGCCTCAGCGAGGACACCGTCAGGGATGCGCCCCTCCCAGTAGTCAGCGCGCTCTCCTGCTCCGTGACGGTCCGAGCACTCCTGGACCACCTGCACCAGCGTGCAGCGCATCTTGTCCCGCTGGCCCCGGTAGTGGGCGGTGCGCTCCACACCGAGAGCAGCCAGGAAGAGCGCGACCACGGCGATCACGGCCCACAGCCACTCAGAACGATCGCTGTCTGCGGCAGCGGCACCGGTGACGAGCAGCGCCCCGAAGTACGGGGCGGCATCAGCCAGCCTCTGCGGCCAGGTGCGGGTGTACGGGGAACGGTCAGCCACGGCTGGCCTCCTCGACCGGCCCGACGAGCTCCCACTTGCCCCAGTTGACTTTCTGGTACCGGCCCGGCTTGAACTCACCTCGGCGCAGGCAGATCTTCAGGGCCAGGCCGGTCTCGACGTGCAGCCTCGTCAGCTCGTCGTAGTGCTGGTCGAGGTAGTCGTCGAGGCGGGTGTCGTCCCAGTCCCGCACCTCGGGGTTGAGGAGTTCAGCAATGTCGCGGGGCACGTTCGAGTTGCCGTACGGGCGCTTCGGGTCGATGCACGGGGCGCCGAACTCCGTGTCGTCCCAGTCCACCTCCGCTTCGCGCAGCAGCTTGAGGTGGATGTCGGTGATGGTGAACTCACGAGCCTTGTAGGACAGCTCTCGAAAGGCGTCCTGAGCGTCGAAACGGCTCACAGGACACCTCCGACGAAGTCCTGGACCAGCTCGGCGTCAGTGGCCGGGCGGATGGTGACCGTGTGCTCTCCGTCGGCCTCTGCCCCCAGCGCGGCGATGAGGAAGATCTCCACGGCCTGGTCGGCGTCCACGGGCCCGGCCGGGCGGGTCGACCCGATGTGCGGAGCGGCCTGGTCGTCGATCAGGACCCTGTAGCGGCCGTATCCAGCGGCGGTCGGCACGATCTGCAGGCCGTGCTCACGGAGGATGTCCTCCAGGGCGTCAGCGTCGGTGTAGGGGCCGCTGGGCTGGCCGTCGTCGGCGCGCTGCCAGGCGGTAATGGCGGCGGCAATCTTCTCGCGCCTGGCCTGGTGGTAGTTCGGTGCCTTCTCTGACGTCTCGGTGCTCACTGTGCGGTCTCCTGCGGGTCGAGGTGCGGTGAACGAGCGGGGGCGGGACGCAGGTTGATGGGCTTGGGCTCCCGTTCAGCGACCAGGCGGGCCGTGGCCGACCAGCCGCTGTAGGAGCCCGGCAGGCCATGACGTCCGCGGCGGCGGGAGAAGATCCGCATCAGCGACGCACCCCCTTGAACTCCTCGTGGGTGGCCTCGATCGAGGCGACCAGCGCGTCCGGGTTGGCCGAGAGCTCCCCCGGCGCGGCCGGCTTCGCAGACGGTGAGTCCATACGCTCCGGATTGCACAGGTGGCCATCGGCCTTCAGCTCCCGGCCGGCGTGGACCCAACCGAACTCGCCCAGCACGATCAGTTCCTGGCAGGACCCGCACCGGGCAGGCGTGATCGGCGGGGCGGGGACGGAGTTGGCTTCGACCTCGCGTATCGCCTGGCGGATCCCAGCGGCGTGCTTCTCCCACGCCGCGATCTCGCCCTTCAACTTGCTGATCGTCGCCTCACGCTCAGCGATGGCGACGGCCGCCTTGTTCAGCTCCGGCTCAGCTGCGCCCTGGAACATCGCGACGATGGCCTGGCTGTAGACGAGGCGCTCAGGCCCCTCCACGACGAGGGTTTGGGTGAGCTGGTCTGCCTGAGAGTTGTTACGGGCCACCTGAATCTCCATTTCGGGAGTGCTTGAATTAGGGGCGGGTCCCGGACCTCGCCGTTCCAGGCGGAGAGGTCCGGGAACGTGGATCAGGTGGAGACGCCATTGATGGCGCGGGCCACAGCGAGCGGCCACCCACACGCGACTTCGTCGATGTGGTTGCCCCACCCGCCCGCGGCGTGCTTCACCGCCTCGTCAGCGACCTCTTCCAGCCACGCAGCGAGCGCTTCGGCCACTTCTGGCGTCCACTCGGCGACGTGCTCCGCCATCCCGCGAGACGTCGGAAACTGGCGGCTCAGCGCCTCATGAAACGCTTCAACGGTCGGGTACTCCGGACCGGGCAGAGCCTTCATTGCCCTGCGGGTGTGCTCGGCACGCTGCTTGAGAGTGACGGCGGCGGCGCGGATCTCCTCGACGACGTCCATCACGACACCTCCCCGAGGGGAAGCTCAGGCCAGCCAGGAGGATCAAGCGCCAGCTGCTTCTGCGCAGCCATCTCCAGGCGCAGCTTCGTGGACTCGTACAGGCGGTACACGGCCTCGATCTGGTGACCGAACACCTCATAGGCCTTGCCGACCTCGCCCGTGTGCCAGAACAGCGCCTCGTAGCCCGACCGGGGTCTGTCGTCTTGGCGCATCGCTCCGGCCTGCCTGAGCTTCTCCTTCAGGTCGGCGACGGAGATCCGAACTCCGAACTTCTGCTTGATCAGCACCACGACTTCAGCGAGCGGGAACGTCTTCGGAGTGAACGGCTCCGGCACAGGAAGCTGCGCGACCGGTTCGGCAGCGACAGCCCGGGGATTGCTCGCGCCGCCGTTGAAGACGTAGTTGTAGAGCGCGTCAGCGAACTCGACCTGCCACCGCTCAATACGCTTCCGGGCGTCCTGGTCCTTCATCCGCCCGGTCTCGACGTTCGCGATCCACATCGGGATGATCCGGTAGCTGATCACGAAGTGCTGACGGACTCGGTCATCGCCGGGGAGACGCACGTACATGTTGTCCGTGCGCCCCTTTGACCAGGCGGAACGCTCGATGAGCTTCCGCTGGCCATCGGGGTTGAGGCCGATAGGCACCGTCAGACGCCGAAGCGGAAGCCCGATGTCTCCGTTGGGCATCCGCACGACAGGGAACTGCTCGCCGTCAAAGTTGAAAGAGCTGGGGACGATCTCGCTCACTGGGCACCGCCAGTAGCGCGCTGGACAGCCTTACCCAGTGCTTCCTCGATCTCCTCGCGCGGCACCTGCTCGCCGTTGTAAAGGCGTTCGAGCATGGCGGCGGCGGCGGGGTCGTTGAGCCAGGTAGCGAGAGGAGCCAACTTCAGGCCGACGGCTTCCAGGGCGGCCTTCATGCGGTCGCGGCCGGGTTGAGTGGCTGCCTCGTGAAGGTCGAGAAGGCGGGCGCGCTCTTCCCGCTTGGCGGCCTTGTCTCGTTCCCGCTGCGAAGCCGCAGCCGTAGCGCGAGTGATGACAAGTTCAGACGTGGCGAACTTCACGATGTCGTCAAAGGAGACACCGGTGAAGTGCTCCCCCGAGGCCTCCGCCCCAGGAATCGAGCGGCAGAACTCGATGAGTCGCTTCTCGTTGGGGCGGGCTTCCTTGTGGAAGGGGGACGTCCACTTCTCCTCGATGGTGATGCCGTGCGCCTTCGCGGCGCCAACGTGATTCGCGAGACGCGTCTTGAGGTCAGCGGTGAACCCGACCTTCACTCGGCCAGAGCTGAACTTGATGACGTAGACATGGCCTTCCGGCGCGTAGATCGAATGGGCCTGGATCTCGCCGGACAGGTCACTGGCGTAGCCCATGACGGGCTCCTTTCACTGCTTGGGGTGGGTGTCCCGCTGTCCTCCTGGACAGCGGGACCCAGGAGGGCTAAGCGGCGTCTTCGTTGAACTGGACAGGCCGCATGTCGCCGGAAGGGCGGAGGGTCCGCCAGATGTGCGGACGCGGGTCACGCTCATCGAGGAGCATGAACAGCCAGCCCTTGAGGGTCGAGGTGGATGCTTCGAGCGCGTAGTCCTTGCGTGTCCACCCCTCGGGGAGGCGAGCGAGGATCTTCTCGTGGTATCGCTCGGTGTCTTCGAGCAGCTCGGCGGCTTCCCGCTGCAGGTCCTCAGCGAGGTTGCGCACCCACGGGTGGAACTCGTCGGGCAGGGGTTCGCAGATGTCGGCGACGGTCTTGCCTGCGCCGAGGAGCTCCCAGACGCCTCTCGCGTTCAGGCCGCTCAGGATCTTGTGGAGAGCCATGTAGTCGGCTTGCTTCAGCTTCACCATGTCGCCGGACTCGACTAGCCGGACCACCAGGCCCTCAGCTCCAGGGCGGGGCGGCATGGCCAACGCATCCGCCAGCGTCGGCACGTTGAACATCGTCGCCTTCGGCCCACCCCAGCCAGGCACTTCGTCCGGGCCGAGCACACACCCGGTGTCAATCTCCACGCCGCCCAGCAGAAACAGGTCATCCGCGCCGCCGTACTCACAGACGATGCGGTTCTCCGGGTACACGATCTCGAAGAGCACGGTGACACCCTCGGGCGGCGTGAAGTCGGGGTAGCGCCAGCGCAGGACCTCGGTGGCGTGCTGCGCCTGGTCGCTGGCGAACGAGCCGCGGGTCGCGATCGCCCACCCAGTCGACGTCGGGTGGAGAATCCCGAGACTGCCGTCCATCTTGTCGACCACGACGGCCTTCGCCGACGCGTCCAACTCGCCGACCATTGGGTCGCCGTAGTTGAAGAACTTGCGGAACGGCCGAGCCTGCACCCAGCCCTTCGCATCCACGATCAGGCCCCGGCACGTGAGCGTGGCTTCATTCCACTCACCTTCGTACTGCGCTTTCGCCGTGTAGTTGTAGATGACCAGCGGCTCAGCGGGGTGCTCCTGCACCCGAATGAACCCGGCCTCGACAGCGGCCTCCAGGTATTCGAGATCCAGCAGATCCGCGATGTGTAGCTCAGCCACAGTGGGCCTCCTGTCTTGGGAGGAAGTCCCGCTCTCCTCCGAGAGCGGGACACAGAAGGAAGGTCAGTAGGGCGGTTTGCCGTCGAGGTCCGTGACGTCCACCAGCGGGCCGAGGTACACGGCTTGGCGCATCAGCCGCTGCCCGGGACGGTCAGGCGCCCAGGCGCCTACCTCTGTGGCGGGCACCTCCACAGACACGAGGGCGCCGTCAGGGCCGGA
>NZ_JBFBCE010000181.1:0-1767 GCF_040689595.1 Streptosporangium sp. NPDC051023
GCGAGAAAGGCATCCGCTGGGGCGGCCGTCCACTCGCACCGGCAGCTTGAGACGCTCACCCAACCCGGTGATCGTTTCCGGTCACAGCACTAGATTAGTGCGCATGACGAACACCGCACCCCGCCTCAACTTCGCCGCCGTCGCCCCGAAGGCGTTCAAATCCCTGATCGGCTTCGACGCCGCCGCCCGCGACGGCCTCGACCCCGCCCTGGTCGAGCTGATCCAGATCCGCTCCTCCCAGCTCAACGGCTGCGCCTACTGCCTGCACATGCACGTCACCGACGCCCGCAAGGCCGGTGAGGACGACCTTCGCCTCCACATGATCGGCGTCTGGCGCGAGGCGAAGCACTTCTTCTCCCCCAGGGAACAGGCCGCGCTGTCCCTGACCGAAGCGGTCACCCTGATCGCCGACGCCGGCGTCCCCGACGAGGTCTACGCCGAAGCCGCCGCCCAGTTCGAAGAGGCCGAGCTGGCCCACGTGCTCGCCGTCATCTTCACCATCAACACCTGGAACCGCGTCGCCATCACCACCGCCAAGATCGCCGGAACGGACGAGCGCCGATGATGATCGACGCCTCCATCCGGATCCGCATCGCGCGCCCCTCCCGCGACCTGGCCACCGCCGAGACCTTCTACGTCCAAGGCCTGGGTCTGAACGTCCTGTGGCGCACCACCGAACACGTCCCCGGCGAACACGACCTTCTCATGGTCGGACCCGCGGACGGCGCCTGGCATCTCGAACTCACCCACGACCCCGACGCCCCGCTGGAGCCCACCCCCACGGTCGACGACCTCCTCGTCCTCTACCTGGCCGCCCCCATCGACCAGCCCCTGCTCGACCGGCTCCTGTCCACAGGAGGCATCCGCGTTCCCTCCCACAACCCCTACTGGGACGCCCACGGCGTCACCCTCACCGACCCTGACGGCTACCGCCTCGTTCTCAGCGCCCGCTCCTGGAACCCCGGCATGGTTTCACAACAGTGACCCACATGGTGAAGCCGGCCGACGCGCCTGCGGCTTTCCGACGGCGGAGGCTGACAGCCTCTTCGAAACTTCGGCACGTATTCGGCACAGCCGCACACAACCGGGAGGACACCGAGAGCCCCTGGCCGTGAAACACCAGGTCAGGGGCGCTTTTCGTATGGTCACGGAGGGTAGGGCGGGCGGGACTCGAACCCGCGACCCAGGGATTATGAGACACAGAATCAAAGATCCACGATCTTACCTCTGACCAGGAACAACGCTACCAGCGGCACGTAATTTACAGCCCCTTCGGCACGTATTCGGCACAACAGCACCCCGGCAGAGCAAGGCAAGGGGGCCGCACCACCGGACCACCAGGACCGAGGCACAGAAACCCGCAGCAGCCCAAAAGCACCACGTTAGGAGAGCGATTGCCGTATGGCGATGTTGCTGCTTTGACCTGGTGATACAGCACGCGTAATGGTCAATCTTTATTGATCATTCCGTGCATGCTCCAGAAAGATGGAGCTACCTGACATGTTTTACATAAGACAGAGCATTTCGCAATGCGGTGACGGTGGGGTGGTCGGGGCCGTAGGCGGCCTCGGCGATGGCCAGCGCCCGCTCAAACAGCGACACCGCCTCACCCGGCCGCCCCAGGTCACTGAAGCTGGCCGCGAGGTTGCCCAGCCGAATGGCGACGTCAGGGTGGTCGGGGCCGTAGGCGGCCTCAGTGATGGCCAGCGCCCGCTGTTCCAACGGCACCGCCTCACCCGGCCGCCCCAAAGCGCGGAAGCTGCCCGC
>NZ_JBFBCE010000181.1:1865-5234 GCF_040689595.1 Streptosporangium sp. NPDC051023
CGAGGTTGCCCAGCCGAATCGCGACAGTGGGATGGTCGGGGCCGTAGGCGGCCTCAGTGATGGCCAGCGCCCGCTGTTCCAACGGCACCGCCTCACCTAGCCGCCCCAAAGCGCGGAAGCTGGCCGCGAGGTTGCCCAGCAAGGTGGCGACGTCAGGGTGGTTGGGGCCGTAGGCGGCCTCGGCGATGACCAGCGCCCGCTGTTCCAACGGCACCGCCTCACCCGGCCGCCCCAAAGCACTGAAGCTGGCCGCGAGGTTGCCCAGCCGAATGGCGACGTCAGGGTGGTCGGGGCCGTAGGCGGCCTCAGTGATGGCCAGCGCCCGCTGGGCGAGAGTGCAGGCGCGCTGGTGCTGGCCCTGCGTCAGGGCGAAGAGGGTGGCCTGGTTGAGGACGGAGCCGAGTTGCGGAGGCTCGTTTCCCTGCCGGTGGCAGGAGGCCAAAGCGTCGATGTGAGGCATCAGATCACGCCAGGCAGGCCAGCCGCTGACGTTGGCGGCTGGATCGGACGGTAGTGCCTGTTCCATCCAGGCCAGCGCGGTGTAGCGGGCGGCGTGCTGACGGGGGGCGTCATAGTCCAGACCGTGACGGATCACAGACTGGAATAGCCGATGCATGCTGATCGTCTCGGCCTCGTCCACTCCAGACCGGCTGATCATGCTGTAGGAGGCCAGCACCCCCAACGCCTCATCCCACCCCTGCTCACCGTTTTCTACGGCCTCGTCCTGGTGATCGCCGAGCGGAAGGGGGCCGAGCAGCAGGCGGGGGATGTCGCCGGGGGCGTAGCAGGCCAGCACCCGCAGCAGATGTTCAGTAGCCAGACCGGTACGACTGTCTTGGTCCTGCAGGGCTGTCAGATGGCGCTGCCACAGCCGGGCCATGATCCGCTCGGCCTCACCACCGTGCGGGAACCGCGCGTGCGTCCGGGCGGGCTCCTCATGCAACTGCCGCAGGTAGCGGGCTGGGCTGCAGTGTTGCTGGTGCATGTAGGCCGCCGCCTGTTCCAACGCCAGCGGCAGATACCCCAGCTCGGCGGCGATGGCCTCCAGGTCGGCCACCTGCGCGGGGCCGATCGGCTGGGACTGTTCGATGATGGAGCGCATCAGCTGCAGCGCGGGCTGCTCTTGCAGCACTGGCAGGGCCAGGGGGGTCAGGCCCGGCCAGTACACATCCCGCCGGGTGGTGACCACCAGATGCCCGGCCGACAGCCGGTCCACACAGCGCCGCACGTGGCCGGGCTCTTCGACGTTGTCCAGCACCACCAGCCAGCCGCGATGCGCCTGCAGCCAGTCCAGCGCCCAAGCGGCCGCCTGGTCGACGTCGCCGATCAGCGCGACCGGCGGGTGCAGCGCCGCGGCCAGGGCGGCCAGCCCTTGCTGCAGGTTCTGCGGGGAATCAGCGGTGATCCACCACGCCACCGGATAGTGGTCCTGGTAGGTGTGGGCGTAGTGGCGGACCAACTCGGATTTTCCTACCCCGGCCATGCCGTGCACCACCTGGCGCACCACCACCGGCACCCCCTTCTCGCCGGTCAGCAGTGCCTGCAGCCGCTTCAGTTCTTCCTCGCGGCCGACGAACTGCCAAGCCCGGGGCGCCTCCAACTGACGCACTGGTTCGTGCGGTGGCACCGGTACCTGCCGGGCGGGCAGCAGGCTGCCCGCTTCCAACCGGGCCGCATAGATTCGGGAGTTGTCCCCGGTGGCGACAGGGCTGGTGATATCGCCCCCGGTCGCCACGGCCCGCGGCCCGGAGGCCGACACCGTAGGCTCCGGCGCGGGTGGGGTGCCGGTCATGTCAGGCGGGGGTGGTGGGAGAGATAAGGGAATTGTCTCCGGTGGTGACTGGGCCGGTGATGTCCCGTCCGGCCGCGACCGACCGTTCCCCGAATGCGGTCACCGTTGTCGTGCTGGTGCGGCCGGTGGCGGTGTTGGCCTGCTCCAAGATGGCCCGCACCTGCTCGGCCAGGCCTGGATCGGCGGCTAAGAGTTTGCCGATCCGCACGCGCAGCGCCGCCTGCAGGTCGGGGTTGTCCGGGTCAGCGGCCAGGTCCGCCACCGCCTCGGGCATCTCCTCCTCGGTGGTGGTTACGCCGAAGATGCGCTGCAGCAGCGCCTGTCCCCATCCAACCGTTGCATCGGCGGCTTCTTCGTTGGCTCTAGCCAGCACCGCACCGGTGTAGGTACCGACTGCTGCCGTGACGTACGGCGACAGCTCATGGACCATGATTGCTAGTTCCCCGCTCATACCCGTTCAATCTCTCGCTAGTGAACGGCGCCCCCGGCGGCGTGCCCACATGGGACCCCTTTTCGCCGGGAACGACTTTAACCGCCACACCCCGGCCAACACCGGCAAAGCGTCAACTTTGCTCTACCCTGCGTCATCCGATGGCAAGGGCCGACGAAGTCGGCCTGCGGCAGCCGATCGCCCTGACCGGCTACGGCCAGCGCCGAAGTGGGCGATCGTCACGGACGCCACCACGACAACGTCGGCGAAGAGCTTCGCCGCTTTGCAGGGGCCGCCTGGTGATCGCAGGCGCGTGGGTGGTGCGGCCGCGACCGGCCGAAGAGCCGCAGCGCGGCCAGCGACCGCCCGACGCGCGGCGAGACGCCGAAGGCGGCTCGCCTTTAATACTCGTGGAGAAAGTTCTCATCCTATGGAGATCGATCTTGTGTCGGGGCTATCGCCTCGTTTGGCATTGGCAAGGCAGCGTCGTCAAACTCCTGGTTGCCTGATCGACATGGGCGAGCTTGCCCGACCCGAGGCAGAAGCGGCACGACAGAGCAGTGGAGATCATCGGGTCATGCCAGACGCGATGTTCCCACGCGGGTGGCGGCATGGCCGGTGGCGGTGGCGGGTTCTCCTCTGGGTCGTCCGGGCCGCCTACGACCCCACGCCCGTAGCAGCACATGCACTTCAGCACGTGCCCCGGAAGGCTGCGATCCTCGCCGGTCCCTGCGCACTCGGGGCAGATAAGCGGATCAGTCATGCGTTCTGCCATCCCGTGCCGCCGCAAGCGCGGCACGGCACCCACACCGATTGCTTTGGGCTGTTTCCGTTGCGGTCTTCCCAGTTACCGCCTTCGCCCAGGCAAGCGCCACATCGATGGCGCTGGGAAGCGTCATCCTCGTCGTCCTTGGCCACGATTCGACCGTACGCCGAACCTTCACCGCCGTCACGCTGTTCACCTCATCGAGCAGACAAGTTGAGCAGGTTAGGCCGCGGACAGGCAGAGCCGATCCCCGGTATGGGCCTCGTGAACCTCTCCATGGCCATCCTTAGGGCTTGCAGATAATTAACACGCTGAGTTGATCTCTGAGGGGAAGGCGTCGGTGCTAAGGGCGTAAGCGGTGAGGTCTGCTGCGGTGTAGAG
>NZ_JBFBCE010000182.1:1666-5032 GCF_040689595.1 Streptosporangium sp. NPDC051023
GTTCGGACACACTGTTGGGTCCTGAGGAAACGGACATTGGGCGGGCCCGCTGAGGCGGGCTTGCTGTCTGTTTGACCTCGTGCGGGACCGGCCTCCTGTCAGACCAGCCTGGTCCGGGAGATGTGGGGATCTTTGATGGTTCTCTTTCGTCTTCTGGTGTGGGTGTTCGGTGGCGGGTCGGGTTTGGTCGCTGTTTGTTGTTTGAGATTTGCATAGTGGACGCGAGCATCTTTGTGGCCAAGTTTTTTAGGGCACACGGTGGATGCCTTGGCATCAGGAGCCGATGAAGGACGTGGGAGGCTGCGTTAAGCCCCGGGGAGTCGCCAACCAGACTTTGATCCGGGGATGTCCGAATGGGGAAACCTAGCACCAGTCATGTGGTGTTGCCTCCGCCTGAATGTATAGGGCGGTTGGTGGTAACGCGGGGAAGTGAAACATCTCAGTACCCGTAGGAAGAGAAAACAAAATGTGATTCCGTGAGTAGTGGTGAGCGAAAGCGGATGAGGCTAAACCGTATGCGTGTGATAGCCGGCAGGCGTTGCGTGTGCGGGGTTGTGGGACCTTCTGGTGGTTTCTGCCGAGACCGCAAGCAGTGAGAAATCGATGGGGTAGTCGAAGCTTCTGGGAAGGAGCGCCGGAGACCGTGAGAGCCGGGTAGGCGAAACCTTGTCGACTGTTGGAGGGGATCCCAAGTAGCACGGGGCCCGAGAAATCCTGTGTGAATCTGCCAGGACCACCTGGTAAGCCTAAATACTCCCTGATGACCGATAGTGAACTAGTACCGTGAGGGAAAGGTGAAAAGCGCCCCGGTGAGGGGTCGTGAAATAGTACCTGAAACCGTGTGCCTACAAGCCGTAGGAGCGTAAACGAGGCTTGCCTTGTTTGTGATGTGACTGCGTGCCTTTTGAAGAATGAGCCTGCGAGTTATGGTGTGTGGCGAGGTTAACCCGTGTGGGGGAGCCGTAGCGAAAGCGAGTCTGAATAGGGCGTTGAGTCGCATGCTGTAGACCCGAAGCGGAGTGATCTAGGCATGGGCAGGTTGAAGCGCGGGTAAGACCGCGTGGAGGACCGAACCCACCAGGGTTGAAAACCTGGGGGATGACCTGTGTTTAGGGGTGAAAGGCCAATCAAACTCCGTGATAGCTGGTTCTCCCCGAAATGCATTTAGGTGCAGCGTTGCGTGTTTCTTGCCGGAGGTAGAGCACTGGATGGCTGATGGGCCTTACCGGGTTACTGACGTCAGCCAAACTCCGAATGCCGGTAAGTGAGAGCGCAGCAGTGAGACTGCGGGGGATAAGCTCCGTAGTCGAGAGGGAAACAGCCCAGACCACCGACTAAGGCCCCTAAGCGTGTGCTAAGTGGGAAAGGATGTGGAGTCGCAGTGACAACCAGGAGGTTGGCTTAGAAGCAGCCACCCTTGAAAGAGTGCGTAATAGCTCACTGGTCAAGTGATTCTGCGCCGACAATGTAGCGGGGCTCAAGTACACCGCCGAAGTCGTGGCATTCACACATGTAGCCTAGCCTTTTTGGTTTGGGTGTGTGGATGGGTAGGGGAGCGTCGTGCGGCCGGCGAAGCAGCAGAGTGATCTAGTTGTGGAGGCTGTGCGAGTGAGAATGCAGGCATGAGTAGCGAATCAGAAGTGAGAAACTTCTGCGCCGGATGACCAAGGGTTCCTGGGGCAGGCTAATCCGCCCAGGGTAAGTCGGGACCTAAGGCGAGGCCGACAGGCGTAGTCGATGGACAACGGGTTGATATTCCCGTACCCGCTATGATGCGCCAATACTGAATCCAGTGATACTAAGGGTCCTTAAGTCCCTGACGCCCTTCGGGGTGTGGGTGAGGCTGAACGCCTGGCCTGATCTGGTAGTAGGTAAGCGATGGGGTGACGCAGGAAGGTAGCCCAGCCCAGGCGATGGTTGTCCTGGGGTAAGCATGTAGGGAGAGAGGTAGGCAAATCCGCCTCTCACTAATCCTGAGATGTGATGCCGAGCCGATTGTGGCGAAGTGGGTGATCCTATGCTGCCGAGAAAAGCCTCTAGTGAGTGTCGTGGCGGCCCGTACCCTAAACCGACTCAGGTGGTCAGGTAGAGAATACCAAGGCGATCGGGTGAACTGTGGTTAAGGAACTCGGCAAATTGCCCCCGTAACTTCGGGAGAAGGGGGGCCTTCGCTGGTGATGAACCTTTGCGTTCGGAGCTGGTGGGGGTCGCAGAGGCCAGGGGGAAGCGACTGTTTACTAAAAACACAGGTCCGTGCGAAGTCGTAAGACGATGTATACGGACTGACGCCTGCCCGGTGCTGGAACGTTAAGGGGACCGGTTAGCCAGCTTTGGTTGGCGACGCTGAGAACTTAAGCGCCAGTAAACGGCGGTGGTAACTATAACCATCCTAAGGTAGCGAAATTCCTTGTCGGGTAAGTTCCGACCTGCACGAATGGCGTAACGACTTCCCCGCTGTCTCAACCGCAGACCCGGCGAAATTGCACTACGAGTAAAGATGCTCGTTACGCGCAGCAGGACGGAAAGACCCCGGGACCTTCACTATAGCTTGACATTGGCGTTTGGAACGGTTTGTGTAGGATAGGTGGGAGACGGTGAAGCTGTAACGCTAGTTGCGGTGGAGTCATTGGTGAAATACCACTCTGGTCGTTTTGGACGTCTAACTTCGGTCCGTGATCCGGATCAGGGACAGTGTCTGGTGGGTAGTTTAACTGGGGCGGTTGCCTCCTAAAGAGTAACGGAGGCGCCCAAAGGTTCCCTCAGCCTGGTTGGCAATCAGGTGTCGAGTGTAAGTGCACAAGG
This sequence comes from Streptosporangium sp. NPDC051023, assembly GCF_040689595.1. Classification (NCBI taxonomy): domain Bacteria; kingdom Bacillati; phylum Actinomycetota; class Actinomycetes; order Streptosporangiales; family Streptosporangiaceae; genus Streptosporangium; species Streptosporangium sp. NPDC051023. The sequence goes on from NZ_JBFBCE010000182.1 coordinate 4,469, forward strand.
GAGCTTGACTGTGAGACCGACGGGTCGAGCAGGAGCGAAAGCTGGGACTAGTGATCCGGCGGTGGCATGTGGAAGCGCCGTCGCTCAACGGCTAAAAGGTACCCCGGGGATAACAGGCTGATCTTCCCCAAGAGTCCATATCGACGGGATGGTTTGGCACCTCGATGTCGGCTCGTCGCATCCTGGGGCTGGAGTAGGTCCCAAGGGTTGGGCTGTTCGCCCATTAAAGCGGTACGCGAGCTGGGTTTAGAACGTCGCGAGACAGTTCGGTCCCTATCCGCTGCGCGCGCAGGAGACTTGAAAGGGGCTGTCCCTAGTACGAGAGGACCGGGACGGACGAACCTCTGGTGTGCCAGTTGTTCCGCCAGGAGCACGGCTGGTTGGCTACGTTCGGAAGGGATAACCGCTGAAAGCATCTAAGCGGGAAGCTCGCCTTGAGATGAGGTCTCCCACCCGTGAGGGGTAAGGCTCCCGGTAGACGACCGGGTTGATAGGCTGGAAGTGGAAGCGCGGTAACGTGTGGAGCTGACCGGTACTAATAGGCCGAGGACTTGACCACAAAGC
>NZ_JBFBCE010000183.1:0-4338 GCF_040689595.1 Streptosporangium sp. NPDC051023
CCGCAACAAACCCGAAACCACCACCGCCCTCACCGCCGCCGCCCACCTCCACACCCACGGCACCCCCATCAACTGGCCCGCCACCCTCCCCCACAGCAACCCGCAGGTCATCGACCTACCCACCTACGCCTTCCAGCAGCGCAGGCACTGGTCGGACCACCGGAAGAGCACGGAGGCTCCCGCGCGAGCCGGTGAGGCCGACGAGACACGCGCCCGTTTCTGGGACACGGTCAGCAGCGGCGATCTCGACTCCCTGGTCGCCACTCTGGGCGCCGAGGGCGAACAGGTACGGGACTCGCTGAGCGCGGTCCTGCCCGCCCTCGCGTCCTGGCACGCCGCAGGCAGCGCCCGGTCGACCATCGACTCGTGGCGGTACCGCACGGTGTGGCGTCCCGTCAGTGAGCCGGCGCGGGTCCGGGCCACCGGACGCTGGCTGCTCGTCCGTCCCACCGGTGTCGAGGCGGCGGCATGGGCCGACGTCCTGGCCCGCGCGCTCGTCGAGCAGGGGGTCGAGGTGGCGCCCGTTGTGGTCGACACCGGAACGGCCGACGTGGAAGAGATCGTCTCGGCACTGGCCAACGCCGTGGACAACCGCTTCACCGGTCGTTCCGGTGACCGGTTCGACGATCGGGCCGACGGCAGGACGGTCACCGGGGTGCTGTCCCTGCTCTCCCTCGACGACTCTCCGCATCCCGCCTATCCGGCGGTGCCGGGCGGAGCCGCAGCGGAGGTGGTGTTGATCCAGGCCCTCGACCTGGCGGGGATCACCGGACGGTTGTGGGCCGCGACCAGCGGGGCGGTGTCGACGGGACCCTCCGATCCGGTCAGCCACCCCGCCAGAGCACTGGGCTGGGGGCTCGGCCCGGTCGTCGCCGCCGAGAAGCCGGAGCGGTGGGGTGGCCTGATCGACCTGCCCACGAGGCCGGATCTCCGTACGGCTTCGCACGCCGTCACCGCCCTGGCAGGACAGCACGGCGAGTCCGAACTGGCGGTTCGCGCGACCGGGCTCCTCGCTCGGCGGCTGGTGCCCGCGCCGCTTCCCGGCGCCGCCACCCTGACGACGTGGGCCGCGGACGGAACCGTCCTGATCACCGGCGGCACGGGTGCACTGGGCGGCCATGTGGCACGTCGCCTCGCCGGTCGCGGAGTACGGCGGCTGCTGCTGATCGGCCGCCGGGGGCTCGACGCGCCCGGTGCCGCGGAACTGCAGGCCGAACTCACCGGCCTCGGCGCCCAGGTCACCGTCGCCGCCTGCGACGTCGCTGACCGAGACGCGCTCGCCACCGTGCTCGCCACGATCCCCGCGGAGCACCCGCTGACCGCGGTCGTCCACACCGCCGCCGTCCTGGACGACTCACTGATCGACTCACTGACGGTCGAGCAGATGCATCGGGTGCAGCGGGTGAAGGTCGGCGGCGCGCTGAACCTGCACGAACTGACCCGGGACCTGGACCTCTCCGCGTTCGTGCTGTTCTCCTCGATCACCGGCACGCTCGGGAGCGCTGGGCAGGGCAACTACGCCCCCGGCAACGCGTTCCTGGACGCACTCGCCGAGCACCGCCGCGCGGCGGACCTGCCCGCCACGTCGATCGCGTGGGGTCACTGGGACGGTGAGGGCATCGCCGATCCCGCGGCCAGGGAGCAGTTGCTGCGCGGCGGCTTCCCTCCAATGTCTCCGGACCTCGCCGTCACCGCGCTTGAGGAGGCACTCGGCAACGGGGAAACCCGGCTGGTCGTCAGCCGGGCCGACTGGGCCTCGGTGCTCGCCACCAGATCGCACCCGCTGCTCGGTGAGCTTCCCGAAGCCAAGAAGGCCATGGCCGACGCCTCGGACGCGGGCTCGGAGTCCGCTCACGACGAGGAGGACCTGACGCGCAGGCTGTCCGCGCTGCCCGAGGCGGAACAGCGGCAGACGGTCCGCAGGCTCATCCGCGGCGAGATCGCCGCCGTGCTCGGATACGACTCCGCGGCGGAGGTCGACGACCATCGCGGCTTCCGTGACCAGGGATTCAGCTCGCTGTCGGCCGTCGAGCTGCGCAACCGCCTCAGCCGCCTGACGGGTACGGCACTGCCCAGCAGCCTGGTGTTCGACTATCCGACTCCGGCGGCGCTCATCGAGCATCTGCACGCCCTGCTGGTTCCCGAGCCCGAACCGCCCCTCACCACGGTGCTGGCCAAGATCGACGAGCTGGAGGGCCTGCTGGCCGGGATCTCGGTCTCACAGTCCGATCGGGAGGCGGCTACCTCGCGGTTGCTGCGGCTCCTGGACGGTCCGCCGTCCGGTGACGGGGTCACCGGCGGCGGAAACGGTGGCCCCTCACCGGACGGTGACCTTTCCGCCGTCTCGGACGACGAACTCATCAGCTTCATCAGCAATGAGCTCGGTATTTCCTGAGCTCCCCTGTTCAGCTCGTGCCCCCCGGAAGGCAGACCTGTGAGTGACGACCAGATCCGGCATCTCCTCCGACGCGTGACCGAGGAGCTGCACAAGACGCGCGAAGAACTACGAGACATACGGGACGAGCAGCGGGAGCCGATCGCGATCGTGGGGATGGCCTGCCGCCTGCCCGGCGGGATCTCCACCCCCGAACAACTGTGGGACCTGGTCTCCACCGGCGGCGACGCGGTCAGCGAGTTCCCCGACGACCGAGGCTGGAACATCGAAGAACTCTTCCACCCGGACCCCGAAAAACCCGGCACCACCTACACCCGCCACGGCGGCTTCCTCGACAACCCCGGAGACTTCGACGCCGACTTCTTCGGCATCTCCCGCCGCGAAGCCCTGGCCAGCGACCCCCAGCAACGCCTCCTGCTCGAAATCGCCTGGGAAACCTTCGAACGCGCGGGCATCGACCCCCGAAGCCTGAAGGGAAGCCGTACCGGAATCTTCGCCGGTACCAACGGGCAGGACTACGCGAGCACGCTCAGCCGGGTACCCGAGGAGATCGAGGGATATCTGATCACCGGCACCGCGGCGAGTGTCCTGTCCGGGCGGATCTCCTACAGCTTCGGTTTCGAGGGACCCGCGGTCACCGTCGACACGGCCTGCTCGTCGTCGCTCGTCGCGCTGCACCTGGCGGTGCGGTCACTGCGCGCCGGGGAGTCGGATCTGGCGCTGGCGGGCGGGGTGACCGTCATGGCGTCGCCGAGCACCTTCGTCGAGTTCTCCCGGCAGCGGGGGCTGGCCCCCGACGGCCGCTGCAAGGCGTTCTCCTCGACAGCCGACGGCACCGGCTGGGCCGAAGGCGCCGGCCTGCTGCTGGTGGAACGGCTGTCGGACGCCCACCGCAACGGACACCGCGTCCTGGCCGTCATCCGCGGCACCGCCATCAACCAGGACGGCGCCTCCAACGGCCTCACCGCCCCCAACGGCCCCGCCCAGCAGCGCGTCATCCACCAAGCGCTTCACGACGCCGCCCTCACCCCCACCGACATCGACGCCGTCGAAGCCCACGGCACCGGAACCACCCTCGGCGACCCGATCGAAGCCCAGGCGCTGATCGCCACCTACGGCCAGAACAGACCCGCGGATCGTCCCCTGTGGCTCGGCTCGCTGAAATCCAACATCGGCCACGCCCAGGCCGCCGCCGGAGTCGCCGGAATCATCAAAACCATCCAGGCCATCGACCACAGTGTTCTCCCCAAAACCCTCCACGTCGATCAGCCAACCCCTCACGTCGACTGGTCGGCCGGAACCGTACGACTCCTCACCGAGACCATCGACTGGCCCGGCACCGGCAACCCCCGCCGCGCCGCGATCTCCGCCTTCGGCGTCAGCGGCACCAACGCCCACGTCATCATCGAACAGGCCCCGCAGACCGTCCTCACGGAATCCCCGTCGGGATCAGGCACGGGTCCGGCTGCCGAAACGGCGGCGGAGTACGCGGGGACGCCCGGAACCCGAACCGACACCGACACCGAAGCGGAGGCCGGAGCCGGGCTGGAGCGGAGAGCGCCGGTGGTGCCGTGGGTGCTGTCGGGCCGGTCGGCCACCGCGCTGAGCGCCCAGGCCGAACGGCTGGCCACCCACCTGGAGGCCCACCCCGGCCTGGACCCCGCGGATGTGGCCCATTCCCTGGCCGCCACCCGCGCAACCTTCGAACACCGCGCCGTCATCCTCGGCCAGACCAGACGGGACCTCGTGGACGGGGTCCGGACGCTGGCCTCGAATCGTCAGGGCAACGGTGTGACGACCGGCGTGGCGACCGGTTCTCGGGCTGTGGCGTTCCTGTTCACCGGACAGGGCAGCCAACGCACCGGCATGGGCCGCCAGCTCTACGACACCTACCCCGTCTACAAAGAAACCTTCGACACCCTCACCGCCCTATTCGACCACCA
>NZ_JBFBCE010000184.1:0-4255 GCF_040689595.1 Streptosporangium sp. NPDC051023
CGCGACGGCGAACACATCGCCGCCCCGCTGGCCGTCTACGGTTTGTAGGGGTCCCCGTAGCAAACAGCGGAAAATCCAACGAACCGTGTGACACGAACGCAGAGAGGAGCTGGAGTGTAGGAAAAGCTTCTTAATGCGGTGCTGCGTGAGAGATGGAGGATTCTCGGCCCTCCAGTGTCGCCCTGCGTGGGGAGGCATTAAACCGCCCTCTGCTGCGTTAGCTGAAGACTGTCGTGGTGAGCGTTGAGGGAAAAGGCACCCGTCTGAGGTGTCAGGTGGGGATCAGGAAGGCGTTGTGCTGAAAGCCCTGCGAGGGTTCGCTGTCGAAGCGTCGAAATGGATTAAGACGACATCAAAACCAGGGTGGATTCGACTCTGGGACGAGTCTGGCGGGAACGCGCTTACTGGCCAGATGGTGTCCGGCGTGAAGGCGGCGTGAGCCTGGTCTGCTGCTCTTGCGTGGAACGTGTGAAGGCGTGTCCCGAAACTGCCTGCCCGGCGCTCTGCGGTGCGGGGTGGCGAGAGGGAGCCTCCCAAGCGGTGAACCCGCAAGGAACTGAGTACCGTCGCGGGACGGCGCCGGCGGACTGGCCTGTAGTAGCTGGGAAGCTCCTGCTCGGCACGGTGGGAGCGGAGCCAAGGGGCCAGGTCATCCGTGGCTTGTGCTTGTTCGATCAACCAGCGGAAAGCTGGGAGGAGTCGCGTGAGCGAGCTGAAGTCGACAGGTAAGTCGTTCGAGATCTCCAAGTGGGAGATCTGGGAGGCCTGGGAGAAGGTCAAAGAGAATGGAGGCGGACCGGGAATCGATGGAGTGACCATCGAGGACTTCAAGAAGGATCTGAAGAACAACCTCTACAGGATCTGGAACCGGATGTCCTCGGGCAGTTACCTCCCGCCCCCGGTCAAGGCGGTGGAGATACCGAAACAGCACGGCGGCGGTATGCGGACACTTGGAATTTCCGTGTGTTGGTGACAGGGTCGCGCAAACCGTGGTGGCAGTTCATCTGGAGAAACGGCTGGAGAAGGTCTTCCACCCTGACTCCTATGGCTACCGGCCCGGGAAGTCGGCTCTGGACGCGGTCGCCAAATGCCGGGAAAGGTGCTGGAGAAGGGACTGGGTGATCGACCTCGACGTCCAGAAATTCTTCGACTCCGTCCGGTGGGACCTCATGGTCAAAGCTGTGGAGGCGCACACCGATGCCCCGTGGGTGCTGTTGTATGTGAAACGGTGGCTGCAGGCCCCGATACGGCAGCCGGACGGAATCTTGCTGGAGCGCACCTGCGGAACCCCTCAAGGTTCGGCGGTGTCGCCCGTACTGGCGAACCTGTTCCTGCACTACGCACTCGATACCTGGCTGGTCCGGGAGTTTCCGACCGTCGAGTTCGAGCGCTACGCCGATGACGCGGTGCTGCACTGCGTCACCGAGGGGCAGGCGCAGCGGGTCCTGGCGGCGCTGGGCGAGCGGATGGAGGAGGTCGGGCTGAAGCCGCATCCGGCCAAGACCAGGGTGGTCTATTGCAGGGACGCGAACCGGCGCCGGGAGTACGGCAGCACCGAGTTCACGTTCCCGGGGTTCACCTTCCGCGCCCGGTCGGCGCGAGCCAAGAGCGGCATGGTGTTCATGTCGTTCCAGCCCGCGATCAGCAAGAACGCGCTTAAGAAGATCAGTGGCGAAGTCCGTTCATGGCGGCTGGACCACAAGATCGGCTCGACCTTCGCCCAACTGGCCAAAGCGATCAACCCGATCGTGAGCGGCTGGAGGCAGTACTAGTGCGCCGCGAGGCGCTGTTATTCCGTATGGAGGTGAAAGACCGCCATCTATTTGCCGTCGTAGCGGCGAATTGAAGCTGGAGGAAGCCTGATCCGGGAGTCGCCGGGGAGGGCGGGAGCAGCCTCGACAAAGTCGCGTCGGTTCGGAACTGTCGGACGGGCCGGGCGCGGTGAGCGAGACGGGAAGGTATACGTGAGGAACCGGTGTTGTTAAGCCTCTTGAGCATCCGCCAGCTCTAACCCGACGGATTCGGGCTGGTTAGCGGCGCGCACCCGCATCTTGAAATTAGGGGTTCGGGGAACTCTCGGCAGAGTCTTAGTAGCTCGTGCCGGGAGGCCATGGTGAAAGTCTACGGCGTAACCATGACGATGCCGCAGGGGTAGAGCCGGGTGCCTAACCCGTTGAACGGAATAGCAGTGAACGCGGGAACCATTCGTGTCCGCTCCATGCCTCACCTTCAGCCAGAAGGGACGGGGTTCGGATAGGCGCGACGTCTGCCGAAGGCGCGGATGGGACGGAGCCGCCGTAGTACTCCGAGCCGGGGAAAGCCCGTGCACATGGGGAAGGGCGGCAGCGTGTCAAGTCAAGGAGGGAATGCAATGCCCGAAGATGCCCCGACGAATGTCGGGGCCGTGAGGTGGCCTGATCCTGATACGGCGCACTTCACGGTACGGAGGATGCAGACCAAATTGCATCGCTGGGCGATCGATGATCCCGATCGCTGTTTCGGCGACCTGTTCAACCTCGTCTACGACCCGGCGTTCCTGGTGGCCGCGTGGGAACGCGTGTCCACCAACAAGGGTGCAAAGACCGCGGGAATCGACAAGGCCACGGCTGCCATGGTCGAAACCAGGGTCGGGGTCGAGGTTTTCCTGGAGCAGATCCGGAACTCGCTGAAGTCGGGCGAGTTCCGGCCGGTCGAGGTACGGCAAGTGATGATCCCGAAGGAAAATTCCGGAAAGTTCCGGAAGCTCGGTATCCCCACTGTCACTGATCGCGTGGTCCAGGCAAGCCTGAAGCTGGTGCTCGAACCCATCTTCGAGGCGGACTTCAGGCCGTGCTCATATGGGTTCCGCCCAAATCGTCGAGCGCAAGATGCGATCGCCGAGATCCACCTCCTCGGGTCCAGTGGATATCACTGGGCTTTGGAGTGTGACATCAAAGCCTGTTTCGACGAAATCAACCACATGGCTCTGATGGATCGCCTCCGGAAGAGGGTCAAGGACAAGCGCATCTGCTCGTTGGTGAAAGCGTTCCTGAAGTCCGGGCTCCTCACCGAACTCGGAAACAGGGAAGAGACCCACACTGGGACCCCGCAAGGGGGAATTCTTTCGCCGTTGCTCGCCAATATTGCCCTGTCGGCGCTGGACGAGCATTTCGACCAGTTATGGCAGCAGGAAATGGGCGCGGATGGGCAACGGCGCCTGCGCAAGAAGAAAGGCCTCGGGAACTGGCGGCTCGTCCGTTACTGTGACGACTTCGTCATCATGGTATTCGGTGAACGTCAGCACGCGGAGGCCTTGCGTGAGGAGGTGTCAACCGTAATCGCCCCCTTGGGACTGCGGTTGGCGCCGGAGAAGACCCAGGTGGTCCACCTCGATGAGGGCTTCACGTTCCTCGGCTTCGACATCCGCCGGATGCGGAAACGAGGAACCAGCAAGCACTACGTCTATACCAAGCCGTCCAAGAAGGCCGTTCAGTCGATCAAGGACAAGGTCAGGGCCAAGACGTACAGGTCAACCCGCTACCAGGATCTGGGTGAGCTGCTCACCGACCTGAACAGATCCCTCGCGGGGTGGGCGAATTACTTCCGGCACGGTGTGTCCAAGGCGATCTTCAGCGTCGTCGACTCCTTCACCTGGAATCGACTGATGCGCTGGATACGCGCCAAGCACAGAGGACGAACCGGGCTGTCTATGAAGGAACTCCGTCGCCGCTTCTGCGACCAGGGGTGGAGATTCGCTCACAACGGAGTCGTATTCACCGGCGCGGCCAGCGTCGCGGTGACCCGCTACCGCTATCGCGGAAGGAACATACCGACTCCATGGACCCCGAAACCGGCAGCCGCCCCCACAAGCAGCTGACCAGCGGGCAAGGCACGTGGAGCGCCCGGTGCGGTGAGAGCCGCACGCCGGGTGCGGCGAGCGGCACGGGGAAACGGGCCGGGAGCAATCCGGGCACCGCGCCCCGTGCCGACTCAACCGGCGCGTTTTACCGGACAGCGCTGTTTCCCCTCCTGGGGCGCATCAACTCCTACCTGGTGCGCTGGATCCGGCAGAAGTATCGACGACTGAAAACGGTCAAGAAGGCCCTGCGTGCCTACTACGGCGCGACGAAGGCCTATCCCGCCATGTTCCGGCATTGGCGGTGGAACCGGAACGCCTGGAGAACAGGATGACAAGAGCCCGGTGGCGGGAGACTGTCACGCCGGGATCTGTGGGAGCCCGAGGCTGCAATGCCTCGGGCCACCCGACCGGCTCTGA
>NZ_JBFBCE010000185.1:0-3951 GCF_040689595.1 Streptosporangium sp. NPDC051023
AACAGGATGACAAGAGCCCGGTGGCGGGAGACTGTCACGCCGGGATCTGTGGGAGCCCGAGGCTGCAATGCCTCGGGCCACCCGACCGGCTCTGACCTGCGGTTAGTGAGTTCGGTGTGGTGGGGCGAGGATGCCGGTGATCTCGGCGACGGCCTCGCCGCCGGGGCGGGTGTAGCGCATGGCGGTGCGGGGGTTCTTGTGCCGGGTCTCGGCCATGATCAGCTGGAGCGGCACCTTCTGGGATCCCCGTAGTACTCGGGAAAAATCGGGCGGATATGGCCCTGGCCTGGTGTTTGGTAGCCCGCGCTGAAGGAGCCAACGGGCGGCCGGTACGAGGCTGACCGTCCGCACGTCGTGCAGGTCAGTCCCTGGTACGGGGCTGGAGGGCGGCGAAATCGGTGTGGGCCTGCTCGACGGCTTCGGGGTGGCGCTGGCGTTTGTCGTGCTCGGCCAGGGCGCGGTAGATGCTGGCCAGGCTCGGGTTCTTCCCCTTGCGTTTGCCGGTCGGGATGATCAGGTCTGGCTGGATCGACTCGACCGATTCACCGCCTGCTCTTCGCCGGAGCACGGTGTGCAGCATGTCGTCGGTGATCACCGGGGGGCGGCCGCCGTGGTTTCCTTTGCGGGCGGCGGCGTTCAGGCCCTCCAGGGTGGCTTCGCGGATGTTCTCGCGTTCGGTTTCGGCCATCGCGGCGAAGAAGGCGAACAGTACCCGCCCGGTGCCGGACGGGTCGTAGATCCCGGTCAAGGGTCCGGCGAGCATCTCCAGGGCGATGCCGTGGGCGGTGAGGTGGTCGGCGAGCGCGGTCAGTTCGGCCGAGTCGCGGCCGAGGCGTTTCATCTCGTACACGGTGAGGATCACGCGGCAGTGCGGGGCGTGCGCCTTGATCTGGCGGCATGCCTGGAGGGCCTTTTCGAACTCGGGGCGGACCCGCACCCGGGTGGAGACCTTCTCGGCGAAGATTTTCTCACGCGCGATGCCGTGCGCGGTCAGGGCGTCGAGCTGGGACTGGAGTTCCTGGGTGAGGTGGGAGCAGCGGGCATAACCGATGCGGATGTCCGTGCTCGGGGTCTCCGCCGGGATCGGTGCCGGGGGCGCGGTGCCGGGCCGCCATGGCTGTCCTGGGCCTCGGTCGGCCGGGACGGGCACGCGCAGTAGCTTCGCCAGGCGGGGCACCTTGACGAAGCGGGCGGCGTGGTAAGTGCCGGCGACCGCGCCGGAGCGTGTGCGGCATGGCGAGCCCGGCTGGACGGCGCACCGCGGGCACGCGATCCGCTCGACCTCGTCGGCGTCGGCGTCGGCGTCGGCGTCGGACACGACGGTGGCCTTCGGCTGGCTGATCACCCCCGGATTCTCTCACAAACATTTCTCAGAACACCTCTACTATCTCAACTGTGTGAGAACGGGTTCTGAGACGAATCCGGGGCCCTGTGGCGCTCCGCCGGTCGGCAGAGCGGACGCTTCTCAGAATGGGGGGGGCGTTTCTGAGAATGGCAACCGTGCCTCAGACCAAGCTGAGCCCGCGCATCGCGCGGGCAACCGCCTGGACGGTCCTGGCCCCCATCGGTGACCGGTCGCGCGCTCCCATACAGACCCTCCTGCCCCGACCGGCACAGCACCAGCCACAACAGCTTCGGAGCCATCCGCGTACCGGATGGCGGATGGGTCACACACCCGGCTGCGGCACCGCGACCCGCCCCACGGACGAAGGGTTGCGACCTGGCCGGTCATGAGCTGGACGACGGCGATCATGACCTGCGTGGTGGTGACTCAATTCCTCACGTCATCGATCAAGGTGATCATCCGATCTGGCCGCTGCTGACATCCGAGGGCGCCCCGCCGCGCTGGGCGGGGGCGCCCCTCGCCTGCTCGGAGACCCCATGCCGGTCAATGTCCTGTCGGAGTCAGATTCGGAACGGAATCCGGCGTTAGCTGGGGTCCGCTGGTCAGCGAGCCTCTGGCCTTCCGCTCAACCGAACCGGGGCCCGGCGGCGATGTCGTCGGATGGGTTGGTGCAGAGACGCAGGTAGCGGTCGCTGGCGTGGCCGAGGCGGCGTTCGAGCTCGGCGCGGTTGTGGCCGGAGGCTTGGGACAGCTAGAAGGAGACGGTGCGGCGGGAGTCGTGCGGGCGCAGGGTCCCGAGCTTCCGGTCGGGGTCGGCCGTCTGGGCGTCGTGCAGGCGGCCGATCTCAGTGACGATGGTGTTGATCGAGCGGGGCGGCAGGCGGACGGCCCATGAGGGGAGACTCCCCATCGGTGTGCCGGTCCAGCGTCCTGTGGCCTTCAGCCGACTTCGCGAACGGGATCTGCATCTGCGATCAGGCTGGCATATGGCATGGCCAAGTCCTGAGGCGGCCGGGACAGGTGCACTGCGGTGTGGTAGCTGCCCGCGGTCTCCTTTCCCGTGGGGTCGGCCCCGGCGGCCCTGACCGCGGCGACGGCGTAGCGCTGTTCGTCCGGATCGGTGAACCGGCGCTGTTCTGTGGTGCGTTCCGGGTTGACCTCGGTGATCAGGCCGTGTTCGGCGAGGGCGTCGGCGATCGGCTTGTAGGACCCGGTGCGCAGCACGAACGCGGCCACCCACACCGGCTGGGCGGCGGCGCGCAGCAACTGGCGGAAGGTCCGGGCGGTCAGGAAGCTCACGCCACCGGTGACGGTGATCAGGCTGACGGGGCGGACGGCCCGGAGCAAGCCCGCTGATGCGGCACCAGTCTCCAGGTTCTCGGCGAAACCCGCGTCGAGCAGGCCGACGGCCAGCGCGTAGTCGATCGCGGCGGCGGCGATGTCCAGCCCGACCACCGGCACGGCGTTCTCGCGGCGGTACGCGGTGTAGAAGTCCCGGTCTCGCCTGATCAGTTCGATGGTCGTCAGCCCGAGGATCTGCGGCGAGGTGTAACGAGCGTAGAGGTCCTCGAAGGTCAGATGGTGGTTGAGCAGCGCGGCACTGATGCCGTAGGAGCAGCACAGGTCCGCCACCGTCACCGGCCCCGATCGCGCCTGCGCCGCCGCCAGCCGTCGGAAGACCGGCTGCGCGTGGTGGGGAGTCTGGTAGCCGAGCCGGCCGAGACTCCCGAAGAAGGCACGAGGGTCAGGCTGGTCGTACACCTCGTCGAACGGTGTTCTGCGTCCCGCAGTCTGTGCCACGACATCATCATGACCGTTGATAAAGATCAAGTGAACGAGCTGTCAATAGGGCGTTCAGGGCAGCGTCCCTTGCCGTGGCCGCCCCGCCGGTCCGCAGGCCGGGCACGCCGTGGATCGAACCGCACCGCCGCGCCGCGGCTGGCGCGCCGGCGAGCGGATCGTCGGCGGGCGGCGGTAGCGTGCGTCACCGGCACCCGTCGGCCGGAACCGCAGGCGCCGCGCCGCCAGGCCCTGGCCCGCCGCTGACGGGCGCCGACCGGCGCAAGCACGCACGGGCGCGCGGCCAACCCTTGTGATCGAGCAGCGATCATCCAGAGCGTACGGGGGGCTCGCACGGGGTGGCAGGGCGGGCGCTGCAACTGTCCGGGTCGGCCAGTCGGCCTGGCATCTCTAAGCGCTGCGGGGCAGGGCTGAGAAGGTGATGGAGTACTCCGTTGATGGCTCATCGCGGGCGGCGCTGGGCCGAGGGCCGTAGCGATCCGTCTGTGGAGGTGCCGTGTCATCATCATCGAACCAGGCCGGCAAGACCACGTTGATCCGGCTGCTGCTCGGCATGATCGCGCCCACCGCCGGAACAGTGCACGTCCTGAGCGCCGGCGTGCCGACCGGCGACCGCTCCGCCTGGGCGCAGGTGGGTTACCTGGTGGAAGTGGCCGCCGCCTACCCCGAACGAGCCTGACGTGACTGGCACAATTCAGCACGTAATTGGTCATGGATCACCCCGGGTTGGTTGGAGGCTCCTGAACCTGGAAGGGTGAGGAGCTATGGCACCACCGAGGAAGTACAGCTCTGAACTGCGTGAACGT
>NZ_JBFBCE010000186.1:0-3945 GCF_040689595.1 Streptosporangium sp. NPDC051023
GTGACCGACAGCGGGTTCCACTCGGCGATGGCGCCGAGCCACGCGGGCATCGTGCCGGGGTCGACGAAGACGCTGGACAGGAACCCGGCGGGCCATCTCATTGACCGTCCCGGTGAGGACGCCGGTGCCGCCCCTGGCCGCCACCTCACGCGGGTCGACGCCCATCTGGCTGGTCAGCCATTCGGGCGGCTCATCGCCGACGGCTGCCAGGTTCATGCTGATCTGCAGATGATCGTGGCGATCGCCGGCGAACTCCCGCAGATCGTTCAGCTTGGCCGCGAGTTGTTCCTCGGTGAACTGCGGTGGCACGCCGAGCGCGACGATGTCGGCCTTCTCCGCGGCCAGCCTGAGCAGCCGGGGGCCAGAGGCGGCGATCAGGATCGGCACGTCGCGCACCGCCGCCACCGTCCGCGCGAGCCGTTCGATCCGCTGGGCCGCAGTGCCGAACTCGACGCCCAGCGCGGCGGCGTCCTGCTCGGCGCGCGGCCGTCCCGCGCCGATGCCCAGCTCGAACCGGCCGCCGGTGAGCGTGTGCAGGGTGGACGTTTCCCAGGCCGTGGCCTCCGGCGTCCGGTAGGGGGCGCTGACCACGAAGGTGCCGACACGCAGAGTCGTGGTCACCGCGGCGGCGGCCGCCGCCGCCGCGAACGGCGAGAACGTGCCGAGCGTGTCGGGTACCAGCAGCGTGGCGTATCCCAGGCTCTCGACCCGGCGGGCGAGTCCGGCCCAGGCCTCGGCGCTCGGGGCGTATCCGGCGACGGTGCCGAATCTGAACGGGTGAGTGGTCATGCCCGCCACCATTGCCCATGGGGGTGGCCGGGGCGTCGCCCGCAGGGCCGGTGATCGACTACTCCGTACGGCGCACGCCCGCACATGGGCCTACTCCCCCTGCGGTAGCGGCCAGGCTCCCCGCCGATCCCGGTAGCGACGGTCTGTCGCGTGCTCACGCCGCTGCGTCTCCTGATGCGGGGGGACGCACCGTCCGGGGCAGTAAGGCCATCAGCGCCACCAGGACCGCGGCGGCCGGGACACCCCAGAACAAGACGTCCGGGATGGCCGTGACGGTCACCGCCGGGCTCGGAGCGCGGCCCTGAAGTTCACGGGCGAGGAGGCTTCCGAAGACCGCCACGCCGAGCGACAGGCCCAGGCCACGGACGGACACGGCGGCGGAGGTCGTGGCGGCCAGGTCCCCGGGTGGGGCGGCGTTCTGCGCGACGACCACCAGGTTCTGCATCAGCAGCCCGAACCCGGCCCCCAGCACCGCGATCTCCACCGCGAGCAGGGCGTAGGAGGTGTCGGGAGTGAGCCGGCTCAGCAGCATGAACCCCAGCACCGAGATCACCGAGCCGGCGAGCAGGTAGGGCTTGAAGCGGCCGCCTGCGCCGATGCGGACGCCGGCGAGTGAGGAGACCGCCATGAACGTCAGGACGTACGGGTTGAGCGCCAGGCCCGCCTGGGCGGCCCCCATCCCGTACGCGGCCTGCAGATAGGTGGGCAGATAGACGATCGATCCGCCGAGCAACGCGCCGAGCAGCGCGGTGGCGGCAAGCGCGACGCGCAGGGTGGGGTCGGTGAACAGCCGCAGGGGCAGCAGCGGGTTGGCCGCACGTCGTTCCCGCCAGATGAACAGGGCCGCCAGCGCCGCCACCGTCCCGGCCAACGTGAGGATCACGCCGGAGTTCCACGCGTATGCGCGGCCACCCCATTCGGAAAGCAGGAGCAGGCCCACCGTCGCGCCCGCGATCAGCACGGCCCCGGCCAGGTCGACCTGGCCGCCCCCGCCGGGTTTGGGCAGCCGCAGCGTGAACAAGGTGAGCGCCATGCTGAGCAGGCCGAGGGGCAGGTTGATGTAGAAGATCCAGCGCCAGCCCCAGGCGTCGGTGATCGCGCCGCCGGCGAGCGGGCCGCCGACGCTGGCGAGCGCGAAGACACCGCCGGTGAAACCCTGGACCCTGCTACGCAGATGCCGCGGGTACAGCTCGGACAGGGCGATCGTCGGCAGAACGAACAGTGCGCCGGCACCGACGCCCTGCAGGGTTCTTGCGACGACCAGCTGGGGCATCGTCTGGGCCAGGCCGCACAATGCGGAGCCCGCGATGAAGACGGCGACCGCGGTGACGAATACCGGGCGCCGGCCGAATCGGTCGCTGATGCGGCCGTAGAGCGCGCCGGCCGCCGTGGAGGCCAGCACATAGGAGGTGACGATCCAGCTGATCGCGTCCATACCGCCCAGGTCGGCGGCGATGTCGGGCAGGGCGATGGCCACCACCGTCTGGTCCAGAACCGACAGCAGCATGCCGATCAGGAGGCCGGCCGTGGCGAGTGGCACGTTGCCGCCTCTCGGCGGAGCGCCGGAGGCGGTCTGTGTGAGGTCTGCGGACATCAGGCTCAGCCCCTTGCCCGCACGAGCGGGTTGGGCAGGTCGAAGTCGGTGCACAGCAGGTCCTGGTCGATGGCCGCCGCGGCCACGGTGCCGCTGGCCGCGGCGGCGATGACCGCGGCCATCGGCACCGGTATGGTGGCGCGCCGCGCCATGTCACCTGCCGCGTACACACCCGGCACGCTGGTCTGGCCGAACTCGTTCACCTCCACGCATCCGTCGGCGAAGGTCACGCAGCCGAGGCAGGCGGCCAGATCGGAGCGCTGGCGCGGCACGTTGACGACGAACACCGCGTTCCTGGCCAGCGGCTCGCCGCTTTCGAACACGATGTGCTCCAGCCGGCCACCGCTCCCCTCCAGGCAGGCGATGGTTTCGCAGCGCACGGAGACACCGTTCGATTCCAATTTCGCGTGCGAGGCGGGTTCGAGCGCTTCGCCGCCCGTGCAGAGGATGACGTCGGCGGCAAAACGGCTCAGTTGCAGCGCCAGCCGGACCCGGGCCGGTTCCGCGCCGATCACCGCGACCTGCTTGCCGGTGCATTCGTAGCCGTGACAGTAGGGGCAGTGGAAGGCGGATCGGCCCCACAGCGCTTCGGCCCCCCGGAGACCGGGAATCTCGTCGGCCAACCCGGTCGCCAGCAGGAGCCGCCGCGTTTCCACCGTGCCGCCGCCGGACAGTTCCAGACGCAAGCGGCTCTCCTCCAGGAGGCGGGCGCCGGTAACCGTACCAGCCTGTATCCGAACCGCCGGATACGCGGCCAGTTCCTCGCGGCCGAGCCTGCGCAACTCGGCGGGCGGCGTGCCGTCGCGGGTCAGGAAGTTGTGCACGTTGCTGGCCGGGGCGTTTCGGCCCTCGCCGGCGTCGGCCAGAAGCACCCTGCGGTGGACCCGCCCCAGAGTTAGGGCGGCGGCCATGCCTGCCGGGCCTGCGCCGACGATGACGGCGTCGAACATGTCTGCCTCCGTAAGCGGTCGTTGCTTGACGTGGAGGCAAGTCTGCAAGTTAATGTCAACATGAAGTCAAGCGATTCCATGCTGATCGGGGAACTCGCCGAGCGGTTCGATCTCGCACCGCATGTACTGCGCCACTGGGAGGCGATGGGCCTGCTGACCCCGGCCACCAGGGTGAACGGCCGCCGCCGCTACACCCGCGACCAGGTCATCCACGTCCTGACGATCATCCGCGCCAAGGCGGGCGGGATGAGCCTGGAGCAGATCCGGGAGATGCTCAGTGTCTCCGGTAAGACTGAACGCCAAGCGCTCCTCCAGCGCCATCACACTGAGCTGGAGCGCAGGCTCCGCGAGATATCGGCGTCCAAGGCGCTGATCGAGCACCTCATGCGGTGCACGGCGGACGACTTCACCCAGTGCCCTAGCTATCGGCGCATCGTGGAGGGCGCGGCCGGACTCCACGACCACCGTGAGGACGACTGCGTGATCTGAACCTGCCGCTCCCGGTACCGGGCCGGCGGGCGTTGAGCTCGGCGGGTCGTTCACGGTCGAGGACCGTCCCGGGGGCGGGACCCGGGTCGGGGTCACGCTTCCCGCACATGAGGGAGAGGACAC
>NZ_JBFBCE010000187.1:0-3936 GCF_040689595.1 Streptosporangium sp. NPDC051023
CGGCCCCCCCCCCGCGGCGCCCCCCCCGCCTCCGTCTGCGCGGGACCGGCCTGCTCCGGGTCCACCGGCCCGACGAGCGGCCCGACCTGCCTGTGCACGGCCACGCAGATCACGAGCCGGTCGTCCGGCCACTCCTCCCGCAGCGGGACGAAGGCCAGCGAGGCCAGCCGCTCCCCGACGGGGCTGCGTTCGAAGATCGGGGCCAGTCGCGCCCGGCAGCCCTCGACGGCCAAGGCTCTCAGCCTCCCCCCTCCCGGCCAGCCGCCCGCGGGCAGCAGGAACCTGGCCAGCACCTCGCCGTCGTGCGGGCCCGCGCAGCTCGCCAGCGGCAGGACACCGCTGTTCTTGTCGGACAGGGTGCTGTCCGACACCTCGTTCACACAGGTCCCGAGCCGCATGTCGTCGATATAGGCGACGGCGTCCTGGTCCTGTGACTCCTCGGTCGTCGTGGGGGCGGGTGCCCCGCCCTCCGGCGAGGCCGGGGCCGCGGGGCGCGCGGACGCCCGGGTGCTCGCCGCTGTCTCTTCCCTGCCGGGTGCGGAGCGTGGCGCGAGGACCACGAGACCGGTGACCGTGGCGGCCAGAGCGAGCGTCCCGGTGACGAGCGCGACCACCCGTCTCGTACGGCGCCGCGCTCCCGCGCGCCCCCGAGGCGGCTGCCACGTCTCCCGCGCGGCTCCCGGCCGGTCCCCCCGGTGGTCGGGACTCACCCAGGGCCGGTGGTTGTTCTCTTCCCCACTACTCATCACAAAGGTGACAATCCCATGCGAAGTCGCGGTGAGCCAGGAGATCGCGGGCTTCGGGGGAGCGTTCCCGGATCGGTGTGACGGCCGGTGCCGATGTGACAGCCGGGACGGCTGATCCGTGTTCCCGGGGGCGGTACCCCATACCGCAGGGGTTGAACCCCCCGTGAACGCGTTTGAATACTGAGACAATTGGTTTATACCAATTGGTTTATACCAATTCTTGGGGTGGTCCATATCGCCGAGGTTTTGCTGCCGATTTAAATTGGATTAGACCGCCGCGTAGGCTTCTACCTGGGCAAACACCCCTTCGTCGGGTGGGTGGCGTTTCGTCTTCTTCTTGGTCGGTAGAGTCCAAGCAAGGCGGAACCACACGTCATTTGAAGTCGCAGAAGGAGCAACCGTGCCCAAGTACGTTTACGACTTCACCGAGGGCAACAAAGATCTCAAGGATCTGCTCGGCGGTAAGGGGGCCAACCTGGCCGAGATGACCAATCTCGGGTTGCCGGTGCCCCCCGGCTTCACCATCACCACCGACGCGTGCCGCCGTTTCCTCGAGGACGGCGGGCTTCCTGAAGGGCTGGAGGAGGAGGTCTCCCGGCACCTGGCCGCGCTTGAGGGCAAGATGGGCCGCCGCCTCGGTCAGGCCGACGACCCGCTGCTGGTCAGCGTGCGCTCGGGAGCCAAGTTCTCCATGCCGGGCATGATGGAGACCGTCCTGAACATCGGGCTCAACGACGAGTCGGTGCACGGCCTGGCCAAGCAGGCCGGAGGCAACGAGCGGTTCGCCTGGGACTCCTACCGCCGTCTCATCCAGATGTTCGGCAAGACCGTCCAGGGCATCCACGGCGAGCTGTTCGACGACGCCCTCGAAGAACTCAAGGACGGGCGCGACGACCTGGAGCTCGAGGCGTCCGATTTCCGGAGCCTGGTCGAGACCTACAAGGGCATCGTCCTCGAGCAGACGGGTAAGGACTTCCCCGCCGACCCCCACGACCAGATGCGCATGGCGGTCATGGCGGTCTTCGAGTCTTGGAACGCGCCGCGCGCCATCCTCTACCGCCGCCAGGAGCGCATTCCCGCCGACCTCGGCACGGCCGTCAATGTCTGCTCGATGGTGTTCGGCAACTGCGGCATGGACTCGGGCACCGGTGTCGCCTTCACCCGTGACCCCGGCAGCGGCCACCAGGGCGTCTACGGCGACTACCTGCAGAACGCCCAGGGCGAGGACGTGGTCGCCGGCATCCGCAACACCATGCCGCTGCAGGACCTCGAGCGCCTCGACAAGGCCGTCTACGACGAGCTCATGAAGATCATGGAGACGCTGGAGAACCACTACCGCGACCTCTGCGACATCGAGTTCACGGTCGAGCGCGGCAAGCTGTGGATGCTCCAGACCCGGGTGGGCAAGCGGACCGCGGGTGCCGCCTTCCGGATCGCCGTGCAGCTCGTCGACCAGGGCCTGATCGACCTCGACGAGGCCGTGACCCGGGTGAACGGCGCCCAGCTCGCCCAGCTCATGTTCCCGCGCT
Organism: Streptosporangium sp. NPDC051023; assembly: GCF_040689595.1. Classification (NCBI taxonomy): domain Bacteria; kingdom Bacillati; phylum Actinomycetota; class Actinomycetes; order Streptosporangiales; family Streptosporangiaceae; genus Streptosporangium; species Streptosporangium sp. NPDC051023. The sequence goes on from NZ_JBFBCE010000187.1 coordinate 2,276, forward strand.
TCGCCGACGACGCGAAGACCGCCAGGATCACCAAGGGCATGAACGCCTCGCCCGGCGCCGCCGTCGGCAAGGCCGTCTTCTCCTCGGAGCGGGCCGTCGAGCTGGCCGCGGCAGGCGAGGCCGTCATCCTGGTCCGCCGCGAGACCAACCCCGACGACCTGGCGGGCATGATCGCCGCCCAGGGCGTGCTGACGAGCCGTGGCGGCAAGACCTCCCACGCCGCGGTCGTTGCCCGTGGCATGGGCAAGACCTGCGTGTGCGGCGCGGAGGAGCTCGAGGTCTCGACCAAGGAGCGCAGGTTCACCGCGCCCGGTGGCGTCGTGGTCTCCGAGGGCGACGTCATCTCCATCGACGGCTCCAGTGGCGCGGTCTACCTCGGTGAGGTGCCCGTCGTCCCCTCCCCGGTCGTCGAGTACTTCGAGGGCGCGACCGACCAGGACGACGAGCTGGTCGCAGCCGTGCACCGCATCATGACCCACGCGGACGCCGCCAGGCGGCTGCGGGTGCGGGCGAACGCGGACAACGCCGAGGACGCCTCCCGCGCCCGCCGGTTCGGCGCCGAGGGAATCGGGCTCTGCCGTACCGAGCACATGTTCCTCGGTGACCGCAGGCAGCTGGTCGAGGACCTCGTTCTGGCCGCCTCGGAGGAGGACCGCGCGGACGCGCTGGCCGCCCTCGAGCCGCTGCAGAAGGCGGACTTCATCGAGATCTTCCAGGCGATGGCCGGTCTGCCCGTCACGATCCGGCTGATCGACCCGCCGCTGCACGAGTTCCTGCCCGACTACACCGAGCTGTCGGTGAAGGTCGCCCTCGCCGGGGACCAGGCGGAGGAGAAGGACCTCAGGGTGCTGGCCGCGGTCAAGCGCCTGCATGAGCAGAACCCGATGCTGGGCCTGCGCGGAGTACGGCTCGGCCTGGTCATCCCCGGCCTGTTCACCATGCAGGTCAGGGCGATCGCCGAGGCCGCGAAGGCCGTCGAGGGCGCCCGCGCCGAGATCATGATCCCGCTCGTCGGCGCCGTCCAGGAACTGGAGTACGTCAAGGACGAGGCGCAGCGGATTCTCGCCGAGGTAGGCGTCGAGGCGCTGGTCGGCACGATGATCGAGGTGCCCCGCGCGGCGCTGACGGCGGGGCAGATCGCCGAGGCCGCGCAGTTCTTCTCCTTCGGAACCAACGACCTGACCCAGATGACCTGGGCGTTCTCTCGTGACGACGTCGAGGCCGCGTTCTTCTCCAAGTATCTGGAGCTGGGCGTCTTCGGTGTCTCGCCGTTCGAGTCGCTGGACCGCGACGGCGTCGGGAGGCTCGTGCGGATCGCCACGGAGGAGGGGCGCCGGACCAGGCCCGACCTCAAGCTCGGCATCTGCGGCGAGCACGGCGGTGACCCGGACTCGATCCACTTCTGTCACCAGGCCGGCCTGGACTACGTGTCCTGTTCGCCGTTCCGCATTCCCGTCGCCCGGCTGGAGGCGGGCCGTGCCGCCCTGGTGAGCACGGGCTCCGACACCCGCTGAGCGCCCGCGCGCCCCTTGAGTGTCCGCGCGCCCCGGCTCCCGCTGCGGAGGGGCTCACCACGCACCGCACCTCGCTGCCCGAGGTCGGCGGCGACGCGGTCGCCTACACCGAGCCGGACGACACCAGCATCGCCGAGGCGCTGCGCG
>NZ_JBFBCE010000188.1:0-3874 GCF_040689595.1 Streptosporangium sp. NPDC051023
GGAACGCGTCAGGCGGTGAGGTGTGGGCGTGGGGCGACAACGCCCAGGGCCAGCTCGGTCTGGGTCACACCACGGTCAGGAAGGTTCCGGCACGGCCTCCGACCGGGCGACCAGCACCGGCACCACGATCTGCCCCGCGACGTTCGTCGCGGTGCGGATCATGTCGAGGATCGGGTCGATGGCCAGGAGCAGCCCGACACCTTCCAGGGGCAGGCCGAGCGTGCTCAGGGTGAGGGTGAGCATCACGATCGCGCCGGTCAGCCCCGCGGTCGCGGCCGAGCCGACCACGGAGACGAACGCGATCAGCAGATACTGGCCGACGCCGAGCGGGATGTTGAACACCTGGGCCACGAAGATCGCGGCGAGCGCGGGATAGATCGCGGCGCAGCCGTCCATCTTGGTGGTCGCCCCGAAGGGCACCGCGAAGGAGGCGTAGTCGCCGTCCACCCCCAGGCGTTCGGTGGTGACCCGCTGGGTGAGCGGCATGGTCCCGACCGAGGAACGGGAGACGAAGGCCAGCTCGATCGCGGGCCAGGCGTTGCGGTAGAAGGTGATCGGGCTGACCTTGCCGACGAAGGCGAGCAGCAGCGGGTAGCTCACCAGGAGCACCAGCAGGCAGCCGATGTAGACGCCCGCGCTGAGCTTGGCGAGCGGGGCGAGCAGGTCCCAGCCGTAGGCGGCCACGGACTTGCCGATCAGACCGGCGGTGCCGATCGGCGCCAGCCTGATGACCCACCACAGGGCCTTCTGGACCAGTTCGAGGACCGAGCGGCTGAGAACGAGGAACGGCTCGGCCTTCTCGCCCGCCGCCAGGGCCGCGGCGCCGAGGACGACCCCCAGGAAGACGATCTGAAGGACGTTGAGCTCGGTGAAGGCGGTGACGATGTTGGTCGGGATGATTCCGGTCAGGAAGTCCAGCCAGGTTCCCGCGCCTTCCAGATCGACGGCCTTGGCCCCCTCGGTGGCGATGGCGACGCCCTGGCCCGGGTTGATGATCAGGCCGAGGCCGATGCCGAAGACCACCGCGATCAGCGAGGTGATCAGGAACCACAACAGCGTCTTGCCCGCGAGCCTGGCGGCTCCGCTGACATTGCGCAGGTTGGCCACGCTGACCACGACCGCGGTGAAGACCAGCGGCGGGACCGCGAGCTTGAGGAGCTGGACGAAGATCTTGCCGACCTCGGTCAGGGTTGCGGTGAGCCAGGCGACGTCACCGGCGCGGGCGACGAACCCGAGGGCGGCGCCGATCACCAGGCCGAGCAGCAACTGCAGGGAGAAAGAGAGTTTCTTCACGAACGCGACTCCGGCGAAAAAGGGCATGCTCGCGCCAAGGCGGGGCATGCGGGGCGAGGAGAGGGAGGGAAATGCGTTCAGGGACAGAGCTGGCTGCTCAGGCGACACAGGTCCACGTGCAGTCGCCCGACGAGCAACACGATCACCGGGGAGAACCTCACGAGGCGTGAAACCCCCTAATCCGATAGGAAATTTCGCTTATATCAGTGATCCATATCACGTTCTCACCCATGAGAGAAGCCTCCGTTCCCGTGGGAACGGAGGCTTCGGTGATGTCGCGGGTCGCCGCCGCGGGCGGCTCTCCTCCCCTCAACGGCCCTCCGCCTCCGCCGGGAGCGGAGTCCTCGGCGGGAGCCCGGCCCGCGGGGATCAGGAGGCCAGTTCCCCCACCTTCTCGATGAGCCGGAGGCGCTCGTCGTGCGTGCGGCCGAGCGGCATGACGTTGACGGTCGTGACGCCCGACTCCCTCATCGCCTGGAGGCGGTCGCGGACATGGCCCTCGGAGCCGATCAGCGACATCGCCTCCAGCAGCTCCCCCGGGACCAGCGCCGCCGCCTCCTCCTTCTTGCCGTCGAGATAGAGGTTCTGGATCTGCTCGGCCTCCTTCTCGTAGCCGTACCGGCGGGCCAGGTCGTTGTAGAAGTTCTTGCCCTTCGCGCCCATGCCGCCGATGTAGAGGGCCGCCATCGGACGACCGAGCTCCAGCCACCCGGACACGTCGTCGCCGATGGCGAGCGGGGCCTGGGCGATGACGTCCAGCTCCCCGAGGGATGGGTCGCGCCTCGCCTTGCCCGCGGCCAGGGAGGCGCCCCAGACCTCGGCGGCCTTCTCCGGCATGTAGAAGATCGGCTCCCAGCCCTCGGCCAGCTCCGCGCAGAGCTCGACGTTCTTCGGGCCGATCGCGGCGATCACGATGGGGATGCGGTCGCGGACGGGGTGGTTGATGATCTTCAAGGGCTTGCCCAGGCCGGTTCCCCGGTCCGCGGGCAACGGGACGGTGTAGTGCTTGCCCTCGTAGGTCAGGCGCTCGCGCCTCCACACCTGCCTGCAGATCTCGACGACCTCGCGGGTACGGCCGAGCGGCGCGGTGTACGGCACGCCGTGGAAGCCCTCGATGACCTGCGGCCCCGAGGCGCCCAGGCCGAGGGTGAAACGGCCGTCCGAGACGTAGTCCATGCCCGCGGCGGTCATGGCCAGCAGGGCGGGCGTGCGCGAGTAGATCGGCAGGATGCCGGAGGCGATCTGCAGCCGCTCGGTCTTGGCGGCGATGTAGCCCATCTGGCTGACCGCGTCGAAACTGTACGCCTCGGCGACGAAGACGATGCCGAGTCCGGCCTTCTCGTAGTCGGCCAGCTCGGCCACCGTCTCCTTGAAACCCCCCGCGTAGTTCAGGGCCATACCGATACGCATCGTGAGATCGTCCTTCCACCACGCCACAAAACCGAATGTTATTCCGTTATCTCTGCACAGAAGGCTATCGACTCACCGTCGAAGCACCAAGCCCCGCACGTACGATGCAAGGCCGATAGCGTACGGAGCTCGGACGGGGAACCCCCTCGAAGCCGGGCGGACGCGGACAAGGAGCGGTGTGCTGAGGCGGGCGATCATGGTGATTGCGGGGGTTCTCGCCCTCGTTCTCGGTGGCCACAGGCTCCTGCCCGAGCTGGGAGGGTTCACCCCGGTGCTGGAGAGCCTGCTCCCCTGGCTCGGCGTCGCCGTACCGTTCCTGCTGGTCGGCGCACTGTTCACCCGGTCATGGCAGGTGATCGTCATGGCGCTGCTCCCGGCGACCGTGTGGGGTCTCATGTTCGGCCCCGCGCTACTGCAGACCCCACCCGGCGGCCCGAGCGACGTGTCGGTCGTGACCCTCAACGTGGGGGTGGCCAACGGCGACTCGGCGCGGGCGGTGCGTGACGTCTCCAGGGGCAGGGATCTGGTCGCGGTGCAGGAGCTGACCGACGGCGGCCCCGCCGCGAAGATGCTCGACAGCCGCTTCCCGCATCGCTACCAGGTGACCACGGTCGGCCTGTGGAGCCGGTTCCCGATCCTGAAGGCCCACAAGGTCGACATCGGCCTGGACTGGGCCAGGGCGCTGCGGGCGGTGGTCAGGACGCCGAAGGGGAGGCTGACCGTCTACGTGATGCACCTGGCCTCCGCCCGCCCCGGCCAGACCGCGCAGCGGGACGATACCCTCGTCCACGCCAGGAAGATCGTCGACGAGGACGACAGCAAGCACCTGCTCCTGCTTGGGGACCTCAACACCGCGACGACGGATCGCAAGCGCTCCGGTCTGGTGCCACCGCTCTCCGACGCCCAGCAGGAGGCCGGGAACGGCTTCGGGTTCACCTGGCCCTCGTCCTTCCCCGTGACCCGGCCCGACCACATCCTCTACCGAGGGCTCACCGCGACCAGCGCCGGTGTCGAGCCCGCCACGGGCAGCGACCACCGCGCCGCGGTGGCCTCGTTGCGTTTTTTGGCGACGCCTTCGGCGTCGCGGGCTTGGGCGCCCCCGGTGCCGGTGTCTTCCCTCGTCGCTCATCCGCTTCGCTCCTTCGCTCCTCAGTCCAGACACCGGCGCGCC
>NZ_JBFBCE010000189.1:0-3867 GCF_040689595.1 Streptosporangium sp. NPDC051023
ACGTCCACCCCACCCCGCCGCGGGCCGGGTCCACGTGGGTGTCGTGGGGGGGGGCGGCGACCGGCATCCCCTGGCCGGGGGATGCCGGCGGAACCCCGTCCCGGTGGGATGTGGCCGCCCGCGGCCGAATCCTACGGTGAAGGAAATTCAGCCCCTTCCCGTGAGGAGCGACCATGGGTTCGCACAACAGCGTCACCGAGCTCAATGAGCTGTTCGTTGAGGCGATGAACGCCGGAGACCTCGACCTGGCAATGTCCTGCTGGGACGAGAACACCGTCTTCCAGACCGCGCCGGGGACCGATCCCGTCCGTGGGCTGCCCGCGCTGCGGGAGGCGCTTCAGCAGTTCATCGACACCAAGCCCCACCTGACGATCGAGGAACTGCACCGGGTCGAGGCGGGTGACGTCGCCCTGGTCGCCCTCAGGTGGCATCTGGTCGGGACCGGTCCCGACGGGGAGCCGATCGAGATGGGCGCCGTGGACAGCAACGTCTTCTGCCGCCAGGCCGACGGCACGTGGCGCATCCGCATCGACAACCCGTTCCACTCCCAGCACATCGGCTTCTGACGTGACCGCGACCGAAGCCGTGACAGAGCGGCTCACGCTGACCGAGCCGCAGCCCCTGCTGATCGGCGGCCGGGAGGTCCGGGCCGGCCAGTCGTTTCCCGCCGTCGATCCCAGCACCGGCCGTGTCTGGGCACAGGTCGCGGCGGGTACGGCCGGCGACGTGGACCGCGCGGTCGCGGCCGCCCAGAGCGCGTTCGAGACCTGGCGGGAGACCTCGCTCGACACCCGGCAGGCCCTGCTGTGGGCCGTCGCCGAGCGGTTGACCCAGGACGCGGGGCGATGGCCGGCCCTGCTCGCGACCGAGAACGGCCGGGCGATCCGCGAGGCCGGTCTGATCGACGTGCCGACGGCCGCGGAGATCTTCCGGTTCTTCTCCGGCGTCGTCCGGGACCTGCACGGGCGGACCATACCCTGTGGCCCGGGTGCCCACGTCTCCACCACGCAGCGTCCGGTCGGCGTCGTCGCCGCGATCGTCCCGTGGAACTCGCCGCTGATCTCGGTCGCGCACAAGCTGGCGCCCGCCCTGGCGGCGGGCAACACCGTCGTGGTGAAGCCGTCCGAACTCGCCTCGGTCAGCACGGTCGAGTTCATCCGGCTCGTGCAGGACCTGTTCCCGCCCGGCGTCGTCAACGTCGTCACCGGATTCGGCCACGACGCCGGGCGCGCGCTGGTGTCGCACCCGGGCGTCGCCAAGGTGAGCTTCACCGGGGGTACCGAGACCGGGCGCCGCATCCTCGGCGACGTCTCGAGCCGGCTGGTTCCGGCCCTCATGGAACTGGGCGGGAAGGGGGCCATGGTGGTGTGCCCCGACGCCGACCTGGACACCGTGACCGAGGACGTGCTCACCGGCATCTTCGCCGCGAACGGCGAGGTGTGCTTCGCCTCCTCGCGGCTCATGGTGCACCGTGACCGGTACGACGAGCTGCTCGAACGGATCACCGCACGCGCCGAGGCGATCGTCGTGGGCGACGCCCTCGATCCGGCGACCCAGCTGGGCCCGCTGGTGACGGCCCAGCACCGCGACCTGGTCGCCGCACGGGTCCAGACCGCGCTGTCCGAGGGAGCCGAACGCCGGGCCGGCGGCCGCGTACCCGAGATGCCGGGCGAGTTGGCCGGTGGCAGCTACTACCGTCCCACCGTCCTGGCCTCTCCCGACGGCGCGACCAGCGCCTCGTGCGAGGAGTTCTTCGGTCCCGTCCTCACCGTCGAGGCCTGGACCTCCGAGGACGAGGTGGTCGAACGGGTCAACCGGGTCGCGTTCGGGCTGGCCAACGGGGTGTGGAGTGCGGACCTCGCCCAGGCGTACCGGCTCGCCGACCGTCTCGACTCCGGGATGGTCTGGGTCAACACCTGGTTCGCGACACCGCTCGGTCAGCCGCAGGGCGGCGTCAAGGCGAGCGGCTTCGGCCGCGAGGGGGCCACCGCGACCCTCCTCGAGTACACCGTGACCAAAGTCGTCCACGCCAGCCTCGACACCACGCGTCCTCCGATGTGGACCTGACAGCACCAGTACACCGACGACCAAGAGGACGGACACCATGCACTTCGAACTCGACGAACACAGCCGGCAGTTGGCCGGGCTTGGCGCCCGGCTCGCTGCCGAGTTCGCCCCCCACGCCCGGGAGCACGACCGTGACCGCAGCATCGCCACGGAGAACTTCGCGAAGCTGCGCGAGGCCGGGCTGTACGCCGTCGCGCTCCCGCGTGACCTCGGCGGCCTGGGGGCCCGGACGACCCAGTGGCTCGCCACCGTCGAGGCGCTCGCCAAGGGCGACGCCTCGACCGCGCTGGGCTTCAACATGCACTACGTGGCGACACGGATCATCGCCACACTCGACGCCGTACCGGCCGACGCGAAGAAGCGGGTCGCCGACCTGGTGGTGCGGGACGGTGCGCTGATCTGCGCGCCGCTCTCCGAGCCGTCTGCGTCGAGCCTGCTGCCGGCCACCTACATGCCGACCCTCTCGGCGCGCCGGGTGCCCGGCGGGCTCGAGATCAGCGGCACGAAGATGTTCGCCTCCCTGTGGGAGGCCAGCGACTACGCCTTCATGTTCGCCCATCCGGAGTGGGCGGACGACCCGACCCACGTGGTCGGCTTCCTGATGCCGACGCGCCAGGACGGCGCGATCACGGTCACCGACAACTGGGACACGCTGGGCATGCGTTCGACCCGCAGCAACCAGGTCCAGATCACCGGCGCGTTCGTGCCCGAGGAGCTGATCCTGTGCGAGTTCGACGACTTCCTGGGCAACTGGATCGTGGCCCAGGCGCACATCGCCTGGGGTGGATACACCGGCTGCTACCTGGGCGTCGCCGCGGCGATGGCGGAGTGGCTGCAGGACGCCCTCGGGACCCGTACGGCGAAGGGCCACGCCCAGCCGATGGGCTACCACCCGACGATCAGCACCGCGATGGGGCACATCGCGGCCCAGGTCGAGGCGGCCCGGCTGATGATGTACCACGCGGCGTGGGAGGCCGACGAGAACAGCAGGCCGAGCCTGCAGACCTGTGCCGCGTTCCTGCGGGCGAAGCTGATGGTCGGCACGGTGATCCACACGATCTCCACACTCGGCACGACCGCCGGCGGCCTCAACTCGCTGATGCGCGAACGGGGTTACGAGCTGATGCTGCGTGACGCCATGACCGGTCCGATCATGCCGCCCAACGCGCTGGCCTGCGCGGAGATGGCCGGTCTGATCTCGATGGGGCTCGATCCGGGCCAGGCACCGGCACTGCGCACAGTGTCATGACCCGGACCACCTCGTGCGAGCCGTCTCTGGAGACGACGCCGATGCCTGACCCCGACGCCTTCCGGTCGGCGTGCGCCCAGTTCCCCACCGGGGTCGTGGTCGTCACCACGGCCCTCGACGGAAAGCTGTACGGCAGTACCGTCAACGCCTTCACCTCACTCACCCTGGAACCGCCCCAGGTGTTGGTCTGCCTGGCGGCGACGTCTCGCACGTGGTCGGCGATCGAACGGTCCGGGGTGTTCGCGGTGAACGTGCTCGCCTCCGACCAGGCGTCCACGGCCCGGTTGTTCGCCTCGAAGGATCCCGACAAGTTCGGGTACGTGGACCACGTTCCCGGTGCGGTCGGGGCGCCCCTGCTGGCCGGCACCGCGGCGCGGTTCGAGTGCGAACTCGCCGGGACACTGCGCAACAACTCGCACTGGATGCTCATCGGGCGCGTGGTCTCGCTGGCCTCCGACCCGAGTCGCGAGTCGTTGCTCTTCATCCGTGGCCGTCTGACCGGATGACGGTTCCACGCACGCCGGCCGCCGGGTCCGCTGAGCGGACCCGGC
>NZ_JBFBCE010000190.1:0-3797 GCF_040689595.1 Streptosporangium sp. NPDC051023
GACGCCTCGTCCTGCTTCCCTGACGGTCACCTGCTCTCGGGGGCACGGGCGCGCGTGACGCGCGGGCCCCTCGGCGAGCATGGGTCAGGCGTGCTGGCGAGCCTCGATGGCCTGCTGGTACAGGCGTCCCGCCCGGTAGGAGGAGCGGACCAGCGGCCCTGACAGGACTCCGGCGAAGCCGATGGCCTCCGCCTCCTTCTGGAGCTCGACGAACTCCTCGGGCTTCACCCAGCGGTCCACCGGGTGGTGACGCGGGGTGGGGCGGAGGTACTGGGTGACGGTCAGCAGGTCGCACCCGGCCGCGTGCAGGTCGCGCATGGCCTGGACGACCTCCTCCCGCTCCTCGCCCATGCCGAGGATCAGGTTGGACTTGGTCACCAGACCGGCCCTGCGCGCCTTGGTGATCACTTCGAGGGACCGCTCGTAGCGGAACGCGGGGCGGATGCGCTTGAAGATCCGCGGCACGGTCTCGATGTTGTGCGCGAACACCTCCGGCTTGGCGGAGAAGACCTCCTCGAGCTGCCCCTGGTCGCCGTTGAAGTCGGGGACCAGCAGCTCGACACCACAGCCCGGCAGCAGCGCGTGGATCTGCCTGGCGGTCTCGGCGTACAGCCAGGCGCCGCCGTCCGGCAGGTCGTCACGGGCGACACCGGTCACCGTGGCGTAGCGCAGGCCCATCTGCTGGACCGACTCGGCGACTCTACGCGGCTCGTCGGTGTCGTACTCGGCGGGTTTGCCGGTGTCGATCTGGCAGAAGTCGCAGCGGCGGGTGCACTGGTCGCCACCGATGAGGAACGTGGCCTCACGGTCTTCCCAGCACTCGTAGATGTTGGGACAGCCGGCCTCTTCGCAAACCGTGTGCAGCCCCTCGCGTCTCACCAGCGACTTGAGCTCGGTGTACTCAGGCCCGGTCTTCAGCCGGGTCTTGATCCACGGGGGTTTGCGCTCGATGGGGGTCTGGCTGTTGCGGACCTCCAGGCGGAGGAGCTTTCGGCCTTCAGGAGCAACGGTCACGCCATTCAGCTTATGTCCCGCGGGAACGGAGGCGCGCACGAGGGCTGTGTTGCTCTGCGCCGCCTGGCGGCGTCGCGGGCTTGGGCGTTTCCTGGTCGGCGTCTTCCCTCGTCGTTCGGTCGCTTCGCTCCTCAGTCCAGACACCGGCGCGCCCAGGCCAAAACCAGTGCCGGCGGCGTTGGTTCATGGGGCTGATCGGCGATACGACCTAGCGGCGGAAGAGGTCCTCCTCGGGGAGGTCGAAGGCCTGTGCGCCGAGTGCCTCGACCAGGTGCTTCTCGGCGTACGGCGTGACCTCGTCGACCACGATCCTGCGTCCCGTCTCCGCGGACAGCGAGGAGACCCCGGCGTCGCTGATCCCGCACGGGACGATCCGGTTGTACCAGCTCGGGTCGTTGGAGCAGTTGAGCGCGAAGCCGTGCATCGTCACACCCCGCGAGACCCTGATGCCGATCGCGCCGACCTTTCGGTCCGGCAGGCCGTGGGAGGGGTCTCCGGCCACCCAGACGCCGCTGCGTCCCGCGACCCGTCCCGTCTGGACCCCGAAGTCGGCGCAGACGCGGATGAGCGTCTCCTCGAGCAGCCGCATGTAGGAGGTGACGTCCAGCCGCTCCCCGAGCCTGATGATCGGATAGCCGACGAGCTGGCCGGGACCGTGCCAGGTGATGCGGCCTCCCCGGTCGACGTCGATGACCGGGGTGCCGTCCGTCGGACGCTCGTGCGCGGCGGTGCGCTTGCCTGCGGTGTACACCGGCGCGTGTTCGAGCAACAGGCAGGTGTCGGGGATCTCGTCGGCCACGCGGCGGGCGTGGATGCGCCGCTGAAGATCCCAAGCCTGCTCATAGGGGTAGTCAACGCCAAGACGAACGATCGCCAGCTCAGTCACGCTTAAAGAGTAGTTGACCCGTTCGTGCTCAAGTCGTGAGAAGGCGAGGCTCGATGCGGAACTCCTTGACCCCGCTCTCCCCGTCGTGCTCGATCCGGTAGGCGTAGCCCCTCGGGTCGACGGTCACGGCCTGGATGAACTCGGTGCCCACGTAGTGGAGCGCGACACCCTCGTCTGCCGCGTAGCCGCCGGGTAGCTCACCGGAGGCCACCGACTCGTGCAGCAGCTCGCGGCGCTGCGGGTCCGAGTTGTAGTGCACGCCGCACGAGTAGGGCAGCAGGCCGAGGCCGTCCGCCCACACCCGCAGCTCGGGCCCGAAGGAGTCGGTGTTGCCGCCCACGTGCCAGCACAGTGCTCCGGCGCTCTGCCCGGACAGCACCACACCCGCCCGCCAGGCCTCCTCGAAGGCCTCGTCAAGGCCGTGCAGCCGCCACAGCGCCGCCAGGTTGGCCACACTGCCGCCGCTGACGTAGATGGCGTCCTGGCTGAGGATCCACTCGCGCGGGTCCTCAACGTTGGGCATCGGGAAGACGGTCAGGTGGCTGATCTCGACGTCCCAGGCCCGGAACGCGCCGTACATCCTCAGCAGCCACTCCGCGTCGTCGCCCGTCGCGGTGGCGAGCAGGCCCAGCCTCGGTCGGTCCTGGCCGGTCAGGTCGAGGGCGTACCGCAGCAGTGCACTCGCCTCCATGACCCCCTGGTGCCTCGAGGGACGGAACGAGCCGCCCCCGATGGCGAGGATGTGAGACTGCCCGGACCTGCCCATATGTGATCTCCCAGTTGATGCGGCGGAAACAGGGACCCTAGAGTACGGCGGCCAGTGCGTCGCCGAGATGTATATGCCGGAACGCGTGTCCCGCCTCGCTCAGGCGCCGGGGGAGCACCCGCTGCCCGGTGAGCACCCCCTCCTCTGCGAACTCCCCGAGGGCGGTCCGCAGCACGAACCCAGGCACGGCCAGCGGCATCACGGGCCTGCGCACGGCCTGGGCGAGTGTTCTGGTGAACTCCGCGTTGGTGACCGGTTCCGGCGCGGTCAGGTTCACCGGGCCGCAGAGCCCCGGGTCCCGCAGGACGCGCAGCACGGCCCCGACCCAGTCGTCGATCGAGATCCACGACCAGTACTGCCCGCCGGACCCGAGCGGTGCGCCGAGCCCCATCTTGAAGACGGGCAGGATCTTGGGCAGCATGCCGCCCTCGCGGCTCAGTACCAGGCCGGTGCGGAGCAGCGCGACCCGGATGCCCGCCTCCTGTGCGGGCGTGGTCTCCGCCTCCCAGGGCACGACCACTTCCTGGGCGAGGAAGCCCTCGCCCGGCGGGGACGTCTCGTCGACCTCGCGGTCGCCGGTGTCGCCGTAGAAGCCGACCGCGGAACCGGAGAGCAGTGCGGAGGGCCCGGCCCCGGCTCGCGTCAGCGCCCTCACCAGGGTCCTGGTGCCCTCGACACGGCTGCGGACCACCTCGCGCTTGACGTCGTCGCTCCAGCGCCGGTCGCCGATGCTCGCCCCGGCGAGGTGCACCACGGCGTCGGCGCCCTCGATGGCCGCCGGGTCCAGCACACCCTCCGCCGGGTTCCAGAATGCCTCGTCCGGGCCCTGGGGCTCGCGCCGTACCAGACGCACCACCCGGGTGCCGTCGGCCCGCAGAGCCCTGACCAGAGCCGAGCCCAGCAGGCCCGAGGAGCCGGTCACGATGGTCGCCATGTCGCCCAATCTAATCAACCTCCGTGGAAATCTTCGGGAACGGGGCGGCGGCCGGATTCATCGTGTTTCGCGTGGCCGGGGGTGCGCGCCGGACAAGTGGCCGGGCGACGCACCGCTTGTACGGGGTCGACAGGCGCAGGTCGATGTCGGCGATCTCCTTGGGGAAGCCCCAGATCGCGCGCCCCGCCTCCATGGTG
>NZ_JBFBCE010000191.1:0-3753 GCF_040689595.1 Streptosporangium sp. NPDC051023
CACGGGGACGTGGACGGAGGTCCGCAGCACGCTCTGCCAGTCCGCCGCCAGTCGTTCGACCGTCGCGGCGTCGAACAGGTCGGCGCTGTACTCGACGACGCCGAAGATGCGCTCGCCGTCGTCGGTGATCTGCCAGGTCAGGTCGAACTTCGAGGTCCCCGTGGGAACCAGCTCACGTGTCCCGGCCGCATGGCCGAGCCGTACGGGGCGGGCGTCGTGGCGGTGCATCTCGAAGGCGACCTGGGTGAACGCGGCGCGGTCCGTGGAATGGTCCACGGGATGGTCACGCGTGGTCCGTTCGAGGATGAGCTGGAAGGGCACGTCCTGGTGTGCGAGGTCGGCCAGCACGTCGTCACGTACTCGCCTGAGCAACTCGCGGAAGCTCAGCTCCGCACCTGCCCGCACGCGCAGCGGAACCAGGTTGACGAAGTAACCGATCAGGCCTTCCCACTCGGCGCGGTCCCGGTCGGCGACCGGCATGGCGACGACGAGGTCCTCCTGGCCGGTACGGCTGCGCAGCATCAGGCAGAAACCGGCGAGCAGCACCATGAACGGCGTCACGCCCTCAGCCTTCGCCAACGCACGCACCTGCTCGGCGAGGTCTCCGCCCAGGTCGAACCGTACGGCGGCGCCGGACGGGGTCCGCCCCTGCGGGGAGCGGTCGGTCGGCAGGGCCAGTTCCCTCGGCGCCCCTTCGAGCCTTCGCTCCCAATAGGCGAGCCCTTCGGCCAGGTGCTCGCCGCGCACCAGTTCCCGCTGCCGGACCGCGTGGTCCGAAGGCCGCAGCGGCAGATCGGCGAGTCTGTGCGGGCGGCCGGTCGAGGCGGCCGCGTACAGCTCGGCCAACTCCGCCTCGAAGATCCGTAGCGACCACTCGTCCCAGACGATGTGGTGGACCACGATCAGCAGCGCCCACCCGTCGTCGCCCTCCCGCAGCAGCCGTGCCCTGAACAGCGGGCCGTGCTCCAGGTCGAACGGCCTGCGGGCCTCCCGCATGATGGTTTCTTCCGAGTGGTCGTCTGCCTCAAGCCGTATGGGAGCGGCCGGGAGTACTGTCTGGGCAGGCTCGCCGAGACGGGCCGGGAAGACGGTTCGCAGCGCCTCGTGTCGTTCGACGAGGGTGTTCAGGCATTGTTCGAGCAGCGGGATGTCGAGCGCGCCGCGCAGCCGGAAGACCCACGGAACGTTGTAGAGGGGCGCGCCCGGATTCCACTGCTCTGACAACCACAGGGCGTGCTGTCCCAGAGACAGCGGCCGTTCGACCGCCTCGTCCTCGTCCGGCTGCGTTGCGGGCTGTTCCTCGTCGTCGGGCTGGGGCGTCACGTTCGACGTCTGGGACGACCGGTCGCGACCGGCGTCGAGCTGCGCCGCGAGGTCGGCGAGAACCGGTGTGTCGAAGACGGTCTGGGGCGAGAGGCCCTTGCCGAAGTGGCTCAGCAGCCTGGCAGTGATGCGGAGCGCGGCGAGGGAGTCGCCGCCGAGTGCGAAGAAGTCGTCGTCGCGTCCGACGTGGTCGACGCCGAGGACCTCGCGCCACAGACCGGCCAGCAGCAGTTCCGTCTCGGTTCGCGGCGGCACCGTATCCTCCCGCCGCGGAACCGGTGGCAGCGCGGCGCGGTCGAGCTTGCCGCCCGTGGTCAGCGGCAGCCGGTCGAGGAGGACAAGATGCGCGGGCAGGAGGTACTCGGGCAGCCTCTCCGCCAGGAACGTCACGAGTTCCTCGGTCTCCGCCTCGGCGACGGCGTAACCGACCAGGCGCGTCCGCCCGTTCTCGTCCCGCTGCCCGAGCACCGCGCACTGCCGTACGGCGGGGTGATTCTCCAGCACCCGCTGCGTCTCGGCGGGCTCGACCCGATATCCCCTGATCTTGACCTGGTCGTCGGTCCTGCCGAGGAACTCCAGGTTTCCGTCCGCTCTGAGGCGGACGAGGTCACCCGTGCGGTACATCCGGGCGCCGGGGGCGTCGCCGTACGGGTCGGGCACGAACCGCTGGGCCGTGGTGCCCGGCCTGCCCGTGTATCCCCGGGCGAGTGGCCGCCCGCCGACGTACAGCTCTCCCGCGACTCCGGGAGGGCAGGGCGTGAGCGTCGAGTCGAGCACGTGGAGCACGCGATCACCGCACGCCGTGCCGATCGGGACCTCGTCTGTTTCGACGTCGGTCACTTCGTGGGTGGTTGCCGTGATCACGCATTCGGTCGGCCCGTAGGCGTTGACGAGCCGTACGTTCGGGGCGTGCCGCAGCCAGGAGCGGGCGGCCTGGGGGGACATCCGCTCGCTACCCGAGATCATCAGCCGGAGGCGGTGCCCTTCGGGCAGTGGCAGACGGTCGAGGCCGTCGGCCAGCTCGTTCCAGTATCCGGCGGGCAGGTTCGCGACGGTGATCTGTTCGCGGTCGAGGAAGCCGAGGAGCTCACCGATCGAGGGGGAGCGGTCCAGGCCGAAAACGACGGTCGCCCCGGCGGCCAGCGGGGCGAGTGTCTGCTCGATCGCGACATCGACGTGTGGTGGCGCGAACCGCAGGACGCGGTCGTCGCCGCGTAGCCCGAAACGCGCGCAGATCCCGACGAGGTGGTCGCCCAGCGCGTCGAACGGCACGCCGACACCCTTCGGCCTTCCGGTGGTGCCGGAGGTGTACACGAGATAGGCGAGATGGGCCGGGTCGGCTGGGCTCCCCGTGCTCCCCGCGCTCCCGTTCTCGGTCTGCAGGCCGTTGGTCCGAGGCTCGCCGGTGATGCGCATCAGCGGAACGCCCCACCGGGTCTCCTCGCCGGACCCGGTGTCGGCGTCGGTCAGGACCAGTCGGGCAGCGCTGTCCTGGAGCACGAACAGATGACGTTCCGCCGGGGCCGCGGGGTCGAGCGCGAGGTAGGCGGCGCCGGCCCGCAGCACGGAGAGCATCGCGACCAGACCGCTCGCCGAGCGTTCCGCGTGGACGGCGACGACCTGGCCGGGGCCGACCCCGCACCCTCGCAGCCGTCGCGTCAGCTCGCCGGTACGGCGGTCGAGCTCCTCATAGGAAAGGGAGAGGTTCGCGGCCACGACGGCGGGCCGGGTGGGGTGCTCTTCCGCGCGCAGGCCCAGCAACGCTCCCCAGTCGGCCTGCCGGAGCGAGATGGCCACCTCAGAGCTCCGATCCTCCAATCCAGAGGCAGTCTTGCTCATGGAAAATGCCTTTGTCATGGCACGGAACTCCTCTGGAAATCAGGCGGGTGCCGCTGATTGGGAATGTGGAGGGTGTGCGCTATAACGCTTTTCGGTTGTCCGCGAATAGCGCAGGTCCGGTCCAAGGACGGCGCCCCCGGCCCACGTATTTCACAACCTAAGGAATCCTTGCGCAAGGTATCTTGTCAAGTGGAGGGTGTCAAGGGGATGCCCTGTCTGCTGGGCTTTTGAGCTCGTACACCAATTGGTGGTGCCTCTCTTCCTCTGGCTGGACAGGTGAGAGGGCGAGTCTTGTGGGTAACTGTCAAGAGATATTGAACGAGGGGAATGGATTTGGCGGTGTTGCGCTCTGTGAAGGTATTGACACCGTGGGAATCAGTGCACAAGATGTGTTGCGCAAGAGTCCCTTAGGAGTTGATCTCCGATAATAGGATCACGCTGTTTCTGGCGCTATTTGACAGGCGATCTCAGAAAAGCGTGGTTGTGGGCTACCTGCGCATATTTTTCACCGGCGGCCGCGTGGCGTGATTTTCGGAGGGGTTCCGTGCCATGACCAAAACGTTCTCCAGGAGTCCCGCCGACGGTGTGGTC
>NZ_JBFBCE010000192.1:0-3726 GCF_040689595.1 Streptosporangium sp. NPDC051023
TCGTTCATTTCGTTGTGTCTTTATTCTTTCAGACCCGCTTTTTCGTGTCAAACCGATCCGGGCGGATCCATTTGATTCGATCTAGCTTGTCTGAGAGGAATTCAGACCGCCCCGTCTCCGGAGCAACCCTTCAAACTTACCAGCCTCTGAGCGGCTCTGCGAACCGATCTTCAAAACCGTTGGTTTGGCGGGGTCGTCGACAAACACAGAACAAGCCACACCGGATCACCGGAGGTGAGTGGAGTGGTTTGTGCCGAACCTTGCCGACGCCAAAACATTAGCAGTCCCCGTCGACCGCTCGGGACGTAACGGCGAAGCCCGTGCGGGAGATCCGGGACCGGGACCGCGGGAAACATAGACTCGGCTGGGTGAGCAGCCAGACAGCGCCTACGGCGAAGAAGGTTCCCAGCGAGCGCGTGCACCACGGGGACACCGTGGTCGACGACTACGCGTGGCTGACGGTCAAAGACGATCCGGAGACGATCGCCTACCTCGAAGCGGAGAACGCCTACACGCAGCAGGCGACCGTCCATCTCAAACAGCTCCAGGAGACGATCTTCCAGGAGATAAAGGATCGGACGTTGGAGACGGACCTGTCCGTTCCCACCAGGAAGAACGGCTGGTGGTACTACTCCAGGACCGAAGAGGGCAAGCAGTACGGCATCCAGTGCCGGGTCGCGGCGAACGGGGAGGCTCCTCCCGAGCTGAAGGCGGGCGAGCCGCTGTCCGGTGAGCAGATCCTGCTCGACGGCAACGAACTGGCCGGGGACAGCGACTTCTTCTCCGTCGGCACCAGCGCGGTCAGCCCTGACGGCACCCTGCTCGCCTACTCGGTCAACTTCACCGGCGACGAGCGCTTCACCCTGAGGGTCAAGGACCTCACCACGGGCGCGGTCCTCGACGACGAGGTCAGCGGCATCTTCTACGGCGGAGCCTGGTCCGCAGACGGCAGCGCGTTCTTCTACACGACCGTCGACGACGCCTGGCGGCCCAACCGAATCCACCGGCACACGATCGGCACCCCGACCGAGGAGGACGTGCTCGTCCACGAGGAGAGCGACGAGCGGTTCTGGATCGGCATCGGCCTGACCCGCAGCGAGCGCTACCTCGTACTGTCGGCGGGCAGCAAGATCACCAGCGAGGTTCGCATCCTGGAGGCGGACAACCCGACGGGTGAGTTCCGCCTCGTCAGGCCCAGGGAGATCGGGGTCGAGTACGGCCTCGACCACGCGGAAGACCACTTCCTGATCCTGCACAACCGGAACGCCGAGAACTTCGAGCTGGCCACCGCGCCGCTCGACACCCCCGGTGAGTGGACGCCGCTGATCGAGCACCGCGCCGACACCCGGCTGCTGAACGTCGACGCCTTCCAGAGCCACACCGTCGTGCACTTCCGTCGTGACGGCCTGACCGGCATCCGCATCCTGCCCGCGGGACCCGCGCCGGCGGGCGACGAGGGGGCGGAGCCGTACGAGATCTCCTTCCCTGAGCCGATCTACGACGTGGCGCCTTCGGGGAACCCGGAGTTCGTCAGTGAGCGGCTGCGCCTCGGCTACACCAGCATGGTCACCCCGCCCTCGGTCTACGACTATGACCTGCGGGCGCGCGAGCTGATCCTGTTGAAGCGCAAGCCCGTGCTCGGCGGCTACGACCCGGACGACTACGAGCAGTTCCGCGAGTGGGCGACCGCCTCCGACGGCACCCGGGTCCCCATCTCGATCGTGGTCAGGAAGGGCGTCGAGCGGCCTGCGCCGACCGTGCTCTACGGCTACGGCAGCTACGAGATCTCGATCGATCCGTCGTTCTCCGTGGCCAGGCTCAGCCTGCTGGACAGGGGCTTCGTCTTCGCCATCGCGCACGTCAGGGGTGGCGGTGAGATGGGCCGCCGCTGGTACGAGGACGGCAAGTTCCAGAAGAAGAAGAACACCTTCACCGACTTCGTCGCCGCCGCGGAACACCTCAAGGCGGAGAATTGGTCGAGCGCGATCATCGCCAGGGGCGGCTCCGCGGGCGGGCTGCTCATGGGCGCGGTCGCGAACCTCTCACCGGAGAGCTTCACGGGCGTGGTCGCCGAAGTGCCGTTCGTGGACGCGCTGAACACGATCCTCGATCCCTCGCTGCCGCTGACCGTCATCGAGTGGGACGAGTGGGGCGACCCGCTGCACAACGCCGACGTGTACGAGTACATGAAGTCGTACACGCCGTACGAGAACGTGGGCGACCGGATCTACCCGCCGATCCTCGCGATCACCAGCCTCAACGACACCCGCGTCTTCTACCACGAGCCGGCCAAGTGGATCGCGAAGCTCCGCGAGGTCGCGAAGGGCGGCCCCTTCCTGCTCAAGACGGAGATGGGTGCCGGGCACGGCGGTCGCAGCGGCAGATACGACTCCTGGCGTGAGGAGGCCCTGGTCCTGTCCTGGATCCTCGACACGGCCAAGGTGGACCGATGACCTACGTGGCGGCCCACGACAGGTACGACGGGCGGCAGCCGTACAACAGGGTGGGCAAGAGCGGGCTGAAGCTGCCCGCCGTCTCGCTGGGGCTCTGGCACAACTTCGGCGACGACAAGCCCTTCGAGGTCCAGCGGGCCATCCTCAGGAGGGCGTTCGACCTGGGGGTGACCCACTTCGACCTGGCCAACAACTACGGGCCGCCGTACGGCTCCGCGGAGACCAACTTCGGCAGGCACTTCAGGGACGACTTCGCGGGATACCGCGACGAGCTGGTCATCTCCACCAAGGCGGGATACGACATGTGGCCCGGCCCCTACGGCGAGTGGGGGTCGCGCAAGTATCTGCTGGCCAGCCTGGACAGGTCGCTGGAGCGGATGGGGCTCGACTACGTCGACATCTTCTACAGCCACCGTTTCGACCCCGAGACGCCGCTCGAGGAGACGATGGGCGCGCTGGACCACGCGGTCAGGTCCGGCAAGGCGCTGTACGCCGGGATTTCGTCCTACTCCCCCGAGCACACCGCGGAGGCCGCCCGGATCCTGCGGGAGATGGGCACGCCGCTGCTGATCCATCAGCCGTCGTACTCGATGCTCAACCGGTGGATCGAGGACGGGCTGCTGGACGTCCTGGAGGACGAGGGTGTCGGCTGCATCGCGTTCTCGCCGCTGGCGCAGGGCGTGCTGACCGACCGCTACCTCAACGGCGTCCCCGAGGGGTCGCGTGCCTCGCTGGGGCACTTCCTCACCCCGGAGATGCTGACCGAGGAGACCATGCGGCACGTCCGCACGCTGAACGGGATCGCGGCGGCGCGCGGCCAGTCCCTGGCGCAGATGGCGCTGGCGTGGGCGCTGCGGGACAGGCGGGTCACCTCGGTGCTGATCGGCGCGAGCAGCGTCCGGCAGCTCGAGGACAGCCTCGGGGCGGTGGAGAACCTGCCGTTCACCGCCGAGGAGCTTGAGGCGATCGACAGGGACGCCGTCGAGTCGGGCGTCAACCGCTGGGCCCGCTCCAGCGACGCCTGACAGAGTCGGGGATCGGTTCCAGCTCGGCCGTGCCCGGCTGGACCCGATTCGCCTCCCCGGGGCCGGGAGCGGGCTTCTGCTCAGCCGCCCCGGCCACCGGAGCCTGGGACCCGCCCCAGACTGTTTTTGGCTTGGCCACACCGGTGTCCGGACCGGGACCCGTCCCACCCCATCCCGCTGGGACTGTTTTTGGCACCGCAGGTCGCCTGCCTGATCTGGATGCCGGTGGACGTGCTGGCCGAGACGAG
>NZ_JBFBCE010000193.1:0-3658 GCF_040689595.1 Streptosporangium sp. NPDC051023
GGAAGTCGTCGCCAAGGACGACGTCGAGTGAGCCGCGAATATGTCCGCGTGTCGGTCGGTGCGAGTCTGTCCTCCAGCACCGACGAGGAGATGCTTGCTCACCGCCACTTGTACGAACGCCTCGTCGAACGGGTCACCAAGGTCGTCGAGGACCCAGAGTTCGAGCCCATCCGGTCTGTAGTTCTGGGCAGCGGCCTGTACTGGCAGAGCGACTGAGCATTCGCCTGAAATTCCCTGCTCAACCTGGGACAATAGACACCAGTTCGACAATCAAAAGACCTCGACAGGCGTTCGTGGTGGTCCGCCCATCGAGGTCCCGTGCCAACCTGTAGGAGCAGGCTGACATGACCAAATCTAAGCCTCCAATACGTGTGGGTGCACCTCACCCTCAGGCGGTTCTCCTCGAAGATCCCTGCGGGGTGAAGCTCAAGGAACTACCTGGCAAGGCTGAGTTCCACGAGGTTGAGGCCCACATTTACGTGGTCGAGATGAGCAACGACATCCTCAAAGTCGGCTACAGCAACCATCCTCACCAACGCATCAGTAAGCACGCCCAGAACGCAGGTGCCTTCGGTGCGGCTATCACCGCTGTCTGGGTATCGCCGCCCTGCTGCAATGCACGTGCCGCGGAGAGAGCCATGATCGAGTACGGCCATGCCAGCGGTACAGCTGCCAACAACAACGAGTACTTCAAGGGGCTCACCTTTTCCGAGATGATCGCCTTTGCCGAAAGCCTGAAGCTGGAGCCGATCTCGGAGGACACGATCGAGCAGGTCATGCAGCAGCGGCGGGATCACATCATGACGCTGCGTGAACTGCACGGGCTGAATTACCGCGAACCCGATCCTGAGCTAGAGCCTGATCTTGTGGAGGCACTGCGCGACGGCATCGCGAAGTTCATGGGGCGAAGAGCGGATGACTCTTACACGATGCCTTCTGCAGGCATCACCATGGACCACCTGAACGAGCCAGAAGAACTGCTCGACCTGTTCGGGACGCTTGCCGAGAAGAAAGGCGTCCCAATCCAGCAGATCCTGGAGATGAGCTGGGCCGACGTGCGTGGGGCTGTCGTAGCGGAGATGCTCCGGGCCGAGATTGCTCGGCTCAAAACCTTCGCCATACAGGCTGGTCACACCCATGTAACCGAGACGCTCAGCGATTACATCACCCGGATGATCCAGGAGCGCGACGCTCTTCGGTCGGCGATACCCAAAACGGCCTCGGACTCGTCGTCCACCGTCGAGTAGCTCATGTTCTTCGGCCCGGCTCCTTGTCCGCGGGGTATGGGGGCCGGGCCGAGTAGTTCCTGGGCGGGTTGTCGTTCGCCGCGACTGGCGGCCCGCCCGGTACCAACCCCCTGCCCCCCTTGGAGGCCTAATGCCCCAGCGAGCGCCTGCTGTCGGCGACATCGTCCACTACGTGTCGTACGGCACCCCGAACGGCGAATACCCGAGCGTCTGCCGGGCGGCCATTGTGACTGCAGTGGACACCTACCAAGACGGTGTCGGCGGCGGTGGCCTCCACATCGGCCATGTGAGCCTCGCCGTGCTCAATCCCGAGGGCATGTTCTTCAACCGGAGTGTCTTGCAGGACGAGATGGCAGAGGAGCCACGCGGCGGCACCTGGCACTGGCCGGAGCGCGTCTAATGGAGCAGCACCCGATCGTCGCGTTCCTCCGAGCCCGGTACGTGGAGGAAGAGAAGACCATCCGCTCCCTCGACGAGATCGACGGCAACGAGGTCGTTGGTATCGAGGTCTTCACCGAGAAGGACTACCCGTGCCAGCAGGTGCTGGCCATCGGGCAGAAGCGGGCACTGGCCGAGCTCAAGGTCAAGCGGAAGCTCCTCGACGATCTCGTGCCCAACGTCGAGTACATGGATGGCGTGATTGAAGGCGAGTGGAGCACCCCGTCGAATGTCGCCGACCAGCTACTCAAGCTCCTCGCCCTGCCGTACTTCGACCACCCGGAGTACGCCACTCTCGTCGACCAGGCAGCCACCTGATGACTATCCGTCTCGCCAAAGTGGTGGAGACCTGCTCAGCCTGCCCCACCCAGTGGGATGCCTGGACCGTTGACGGCCAGTACCTCTACCTGCGCTACCGGTACGGCATGGGAACGGTCGACGCCTACGACACCCCAGACTGGGAAACCTGGTGCGAACCCCCAGACGGGAAGATCGCACGCTTCGGCACCCCCAGCATGGACGGGCAGATCAGCCTGGAAGACTTCCTCACCGCCACCGGCCTGGAATTGACGCCCAACGCAGAGGTGACGCCGTGGCCGACCTGACCGACTCGTCGCACACGCGCGTCTACTGGATCCCGAAGCTGAACGACCCCGACAGCCCCACTCCTGAAGAGCTCGCCGCGGGCGTCTTCCTGGGCGGGGAGGTGGTCGACGACGGCCTCCAACTCACCCGAGTCGACACCGTCGACTGCTCTCGGATGCTCCCGCCTCCCCGCCGCTACAAGGTCATCCACAACGCGGACGGCAGCGTAGACGTGATCCCCGAGGATCCCTCCACCCTGGTTCTGGTGAGCGAGCCCAACCGGCTCGACGAACAGGACCACTGACTGTCGGTGCCGCCCCGTACCCTCACCTGCGTGTCCTCGCCTGCTGTTCCTCCTCGCCCACCCCTGGTGCTGTACGGCTCCCGCATGGTGTGGCTGCAGGCGTGGCGTCGAGGCGAAACCCAATGGATGGCGTCGATCTTTTACGCCGAGGACGACGGTAACCGCCGGTACGTCGTCGAGCGGTGGGCTCTCGCGGAGGAGATCATCAGGGTCCCCGGGGAGGACTACAACCACGTCCCGAGGCTGCACACCCCGCTCAGCGAGGCTTAGCTGCCGTTGCTTAGCCGGGCCGCTTCGCGGAAAGTTGACGCCCACGCGTCGCCGTACTGTTCAGCCTGCTCCTGCATCTGTTCCATAAGCCGCTGCTCGTGCTTCAGGTGCTCATCCAGCACGGCTTGCCGTGCGGCCTGCTCCTGGTCGAGCAGTTCCCGCAGTTCGGGGGAAACACCAGCCTGCTCGTAGATCTTGTCCACTGCCCGGTCTACGGCTGCCTTGTACTCGCTGAGATCCGCCATGAATCGAGCCTAAAGCCTGCCTGGTCGGAGGTGTGGTGCACCTCCGCCACCGCTGGCTGGTCGTCGAGACCGTAGGCCGCGTTTCCACCCAGCGCTGCAAGACCTGCGGCAAGACCCGCGTCCGCGTCACCTGAACTGCTTCACCGGGGCCGTCCATCCGGGCGGCCCTTTCTCATGCCCATTTCGACCTCTGGAGCCCCGTGCCCGACCCCACGTACCTCGTTGCCGGTATCCGCACCATGCCGGAGTACATGACCTCCCCGGGTTACCGGAACTTCCTGACGTGGCTGGGCGGCCAGAAGCTCCACTTGCAGGGTCACGTCTACGAGTGGGACACCGCGGCGTCCCTGCCGCCGGGCGGCCGGGTGTACGCCACCTACAAGACGCTCACCCTCTGGGATGACCCGATCCGCGGCGTGGTCGCTGTTTTCGACCTCGACGAGAACGGCGACCGGATCCCCGACGGCTCCGGCGGCTACACCACGCACGACGAGGACGTCACCCTGACCTCGCTGCCGAGCAACACCGGTGTGATCCCCGGAGACCCCACCTGAACTTCCCCGCCCCTC
>NZ_JBFBCE010000194.1:0-3622 GCF_040689595.1 Streptosporangium sp. NPDC051023
GGCGGGCGCCGCCTTCGCGCGTCGTGCCGTCCGGCGCCTCCGCGATCCTCGAAGCCCCCGCACCCCGTGTCCTTTGGGGCTCCTGGGGAACAGGAGGCCGCAGAAGGCGCGGGAAACGAAACGGGGAACGAGGGAACCCGGATGATCGAAGTGCCGTCCAAGATGCGTGCATGAACATTTCGCCGCGGTCGATACATGACCGGAACGGTGGTCAGAGGGAACGGCCGGCTCGCCGAGCTTGACCTCCTGCGGTTCTTTGCCGCTGTGGCGGTCGTGTCCTTCCATTACCTCATCGCCTTCGCCTCGGTCTGGGGAGAGCGCCCGGCGAAGTTGTTCCCGGCGACGGCGACGGCGGCGGGCCTGGGCATCCTCGGTGTCGAGCTGTTCTTCATGATCAGTGGTTTCGTGATCCTGATGAGCGTCTGGGGCAGGAGCCTGGGGGCGTTCGCGCTCTCCCGCCTGGTGCGGCTCTTCCCCGCCTACTGGATCAGCGTGGGCGCTGTCGCCGCCGTCTACGGGCTGGGCGCGGCCACCGCCCTCGACCCCAAGCTGAGCGTGCGCGACTATCTGGTCAACCTGACCATGCTCCAGCGCGCCTTCGGCGTCTACGACGCCAACGGCGTCTACTGGTCGCTCTGGGCCGAACTCCGTTTCTACCTGCTGATCTCGATTCTCGTGCTCGTCGGGGTGACGTTCACCCGCTGCCTGGTCTTCATGGGCGTGTGGCTGCTGGCGGCCGGATTCTTCGCCGGCAGCGAGAACGAGTGGGTGCAGCTGATCGTGATGCCGAAGTACGCGGCTTACTTCGTCGCGGGCATGGCCTTCTTCCTGATGACCAGGTACGGCCCCAGGCTGGTGCTGTGGTGCTTTGCGGGAGTCAGCGGCGGCCTCGCGGTCAACGCGGCCCTGGCCAGGGTCGCGGGCCGGATCGAGGCGGTCGGCTACGACGCGATGCCGGTGCCCGGCTGGGCGGTGGTCACGGCCATCGTGATCTTCTACGTGCTCATGGCGATGGTCGCGCTCGGCTGGCTCGGCTGGCTGCGCTGGCGCGGCCTGATGGTCCTGGGCGCGCTCACCTACCCCCTCTACCTGTTCCACTCGACGGTCGCGGCCGTGCTCGTGCCCGTCCTGCGCGACACGCTCGCGCCCTGGCTGACCGCCCTGGTCACCCTGCTGGCCACGATGGTCCTGTCCTACCTGGTCTACCGGCTGGCCGAACGGCCGGTCCAGGAGTTCGTCAAGGCCAGAAGGCGGCGCGGGGCCGTGCCCGCGGGGCCGCCCGGTGGCGCGCCCGCTCCGGGACCGGTCCACACGTCCGGCCAGGAACGCTTCGCGGCGGACGAAAAGGCCTCTGTGCCATAACTGTCTGGTCAACAGGGATAGTGAAGGGTCTAGGGTCGGGGATATATACGGCGGAGAAGCAGTCCCGGATGAACAGAGGGTGCGCATGACGGTACGGCGGGTGATGGGCATCGAGACCGAATACGGCATCTCCGTGCCCGGACAGCCGGGGGCCAACGCGATGGTGACCTCCTCCCAGGTTGTGAACGCCTACCTGGCGGCCTCGGCCGCCAGGGCCAGGCGGGCGCGGTGGGACTTCGAGGAGGAGAACCCGCTGCGCGACGCCCGGGGCTTCGACCTGTCCAGGGAGGTGGCCGACCAGAGCCAGCTCACGGACGAGGACCTGGGCCTGGCCAACGTGATCCTCACCAATGGGGCCCGGCTGTACGTGGATCACGCCCATCCCGAATACTCCACTCCCGAGTGCACCAATCCGCGAGCCGCGGTGATCTGGGACAAGGCGGGGGAGCGGGTCATGCACGACGCCGCGGTCCGTGCCTCGGCCATCCCGACTAACGCCCCGATTCAGCTCTACAAGAACAACACCGACAACAAGGGCGCTTCGTACGGCTGCCACGAGAACTACCTGATGCGGCGGGCCACGCCGTTCGCCGACATCGTCAGGCACCTAACCCCGTTCTTCGTCTCCCGGCAGGTCGTCACGGGCGCGGGGAAGGTCGGCATCGGGCAGGACTCGCGCGGCGAGGGCTTCCAGATCAGTCAGCGGGCCGACTTCTTCGAGGTCGAGGTCGGGCTGGAGACGACGCTCAAGCGGCCGATCATCAACACCCGGGACGAGCCGCACGCCGATCCGGAGAAGTACCGCAGGCTGCACGTCATCATCGGCGACGCCAACATGTCGGAGATCTCGACCTACCTGAAGCTGGGGTCGACCGCGCTGGTCCTCGCCATGATCGAGGACGGCTACTTCACCCGCGACCTCGCGGTCGACAACCCGGTCCAGGCGCTGCGCGCGGTCTCCCACGACCCGACGCTGAAGTACGAGATCTCGATGCGCGACGGCCGCAAGCTCACCGCCGTGCAGCTCCAGATGGAGTACCTGGAGCTAGCCCGCAAATACGCGGAGGAGCGCAGCGGGAACGGCGTCGATGAGCTCACCAAGGACGTCCTCGACCGCTGGGAGTCCGTCCTCACCCGCCTGGCGGATGACCCGATGCAGCTGTCCCGGGAGCTCGACTGGGTCGCCAAGTTGGAACTGCTCGAGGGCTACCGCACCCGTGACGGCCTGGCCTGGTCCCACCCGCGCCTGCAGCTCGTCGACCTGCAGTACTCCGACATCCGTCCCGACCGGGGCCTGTACAACCGGCTGGTCGCCCGGGGCCGGATGCAGCGCCTGGTGACCGAGGAGGAGGTCCAGCGGGCCATCGAGGCCCCGCCCAGCGACACGCGGGCCTACTTCAGGGGCCGCTGCCTGAGCCAGTTCAGCGAGTCGGTCGCGGCCGCCTCGTGGGACTCGGTCATCTTCGACATCCCCGGTCGCGAGTCCCTGCAGCGCGTCCCGACCATGGAGCCGCTGCGCGGTACCAAGGCCCACGTCGGCGAGCTGTTCGACCGCTGCCGCACCGCCTCCGACCTGGTGATCGCTCTCACCGGCGAGTAGTGACCACACCGCCCGCGCCGGGTAGGCACGGAGGTCGCCCACCCGGCGCGGGTGAGCCCGCCGCGCGGTGTGGCGAAGTGGATTCCGGCTGTGCACGGATTGACGGGAGATAAAAACCGGTATACGTTCCGGTTGTTTTGTGGCGGTGCGAGGGAAATCCGGTGAGATTCCGGTGCGGTCGCGCCACTGTAACTGGCCCCTGCGGGCTGGAAGCCAGGTCACTCGGCCGCCACGTCGACCTACGAAGAGGGACGCGTCAATCCCTGAAGGAGGTGGCCGTGAGCCAGATCTCGGCTCCGCGCACCCAGCCCATCCCGCTCAGCTCGCTCACCCCCTGGCTGCTCGCCGTACCGGTGCTGCTGCTCATCGCCTACCTGGTCGCCTTCGACCAGGGCGCGATCTCACAGACCGGTAACTATCTGCACGAACTCATGCACGACGGGCGACACCTGCTCGGCGTTCCGTGCCACTGAGTCACACGTGATCACCAAACTCATCGTCAGGGGCATGCTCGTCGGGCTGCTCGCCGGGCTGCTCGCGGCGGTCTTCGCCTACACCACGGGTGAGCCCCGCATCGACCGGGCCATCGCGCTGGAGGAGGCGGCCGCGGCCGCTCCCTCCAGCGCGGGATCCCACTCCCACGAGGCGGCCGAACCCGCT
>NZ_JBFBCE010000195.1:0-3524 GCF_040689595.1 Streptosporangium sp. NPDC051023
CGCCCACGGGCCGCCGGCGCCGGTCAGGTCCCGGATCACCACGTCGGCCTGGTACATCGACATGTGGGTGAACGCGCCCTTGCCGGTGATGTCGCGGCGACCGGCCGCGACCAGCAGGCGCTCGGCCGCGATCACGCCGTCGGCCAGGCTGATCCGGAAGCCGTCGCCGTCGTGCTCGACCCGTTCGGCCCGCGCCGACGTGCGCACGGTGACGCCTTCCGCGGCGAACGCCTTCGCCACCGCCGCGGAGGCCTCCGGTTCCTCGACGGCCAGCAGCCGGCCGGCGGCCTCGATCACGCTCACCTCGACGCCGAAGGCGTCTACCTGGTCGTCTCCGGCGTCGCCGCCGCCCGCGACCAGTTCGTGGCCCTCGGCGCCGACGTCAGCGACGTCTTCCACCCGGAGGCCCCGGGCGCTCAGTTCGGCCAGGTCCCCGACGGTCAGGCCGGAGGGCTCGCGACTGATCGTGCCAGCTACGGGTCCTTCGCGACCTTCCAGGACCCGGATGGCAACGCGTACCTGATCCAGGAGGTCACCACCCGCCTCCCCGGACGCGTCGACAGCACTACCACCTCATACGCGTCGATGCACGACCTGGCCTGCGCGCTCAGGAGGGCGGCGGCCGCGCACGGTGAGCACGAAGGTTCAGGCTCGTGGCGAGGTTGGGTACGTTCAGCAGACAGGGAGGTAGCGATCATGGACGTATATGAGGCTGTCACGAGTCGACGGGCGGTGCGCGGATTCACCGACCGGCCTGTCCCGAGGGAGGTGCTGGAGCGTGTGCTGTCCGCTGCGGCTTGGGCGCCGTCCGGATCGAACCTCCAGCCGTGGCGCACTTACGTGCTGACCGGCGGGCCGCTGGCTGAGCTCAAGAAGCGCGCTGGCAAGCGCGTGGTCGCAGGCGATCCTTGGGACGAGCGGGAGTACGAGATGTACCCGCCCGTACTGAAGTCCCCGTACCGTGAGCGCCGATCCCGCTTCGGCAAGGAGCGCTACAGCGCCCTCGGCGTCTCGCGCGAGGACTGGGAGGCACGCCAGAGGGCCGCTTCCGACAATTGGCAGGCTTTCGGCGCGCCCGCGGCCCTGTTCTGCTACATCGACCGCGACCTGGGCCGGCCCCAATGGGCCGACGTCGGCATGTATCTGCAGACCGTCATGCTGCTGCTGCGCGCCGAAGGGCTGCACAGTTGCCCTCAGATGGCGTGGTCGGTGTATCGCAAGACCGTCGCGGAGATCCTGTCGCCCCCGGACGAGCTGATTCTCTTCTGCGGCATGTCGATCGGATTCGAGGACGTCACGGTGGATTACGTCCGCACGGGCCGGGCGCCGCTCGACGAGACTGTCACGTTCATCGAGGGTCCAGTACTGCAATCGCATGCGGAGTGACGGGTGTCTCCCGCCCTTGGCCTTCGAGGAGGCTGAGTGCAGGAATTAGCGGTAGCGACCTGCAGCTTCTTCGCCTGTTAGCGATCCGTGATGGCCCGAACTCCTACGGCTCTGGCCAGCCGCCACTCTGTTGATCAGTGGGTATGTCGACGGGGTGCCAGGACCTCAGTGACCTTGGCGATGGCTTCAGCACCAGGCTTGACGTAGCGCATGGCGGTCCGCGGGTTCTTGTGCCGGGTCTTGCCCATGATGAGCTGCAGCGGCACCTCGGCCTCGCCGAGATGTGTGGCGGCACTGTGGCGCAGCTGGTGCAGATCGAGCCCGGCGTATTTGTCCAGCAGGACGCGGGCGCGGTCGTAGCCGAGGCGGGCGCGGCCGGTGTGCGGGCAGATGTCAGCGGCCGCGGGCCGCCGGGCCGGGACCGGGCGGCGTTCGGACAGAAACAGCGGGCCGTGCGTTCGCGTACTGCCGTCCGGGAGGCGGAGCAGGCGGGGCAGCAGGTGGGCGGTGCCGCTGTCCCAGTACACCCATTCGATGGCGCCACCTTTGGAGCGGACGGCGGCGCGGCGGTGCTCCAGGTCGAGGTCTTCGACGTTCAGCGCCAGGATTTCCGCTGCCCGTGCGGCCGTTTCATAGAGCATCCGCCACAACGTCTTCTCCCGCAGCGGGATATCCCGGCGCGAGAGCAGCCGGTGGATCGTGGTCTTGGCCACCGCGCGGGTCTCGTCAGCGGTTTCCTCGCGACGTTCGGCATCGGCCGGAACCGACGGTGCCGCCCAGTGCTTCTTGGTCTGGCACCAGATGAGCCAGGAGGTGACGGCGGCGCGGTTGCGGTTCCAGGTCGCTGGCGCGCTCGCCCCCCACAGCTCGGTGAGCGCGGCACCGATCTCGGCGTCAGCGACTTCGGCCAGCGGCCGGTCGCGGCCGAGCAGGGCGATGACGCGGTCGACTGCCGAGGCGTAGGCGCGGTGGGTGTTCGGGTTAGCGGTGCGCGAGGTGGCGAGGAAGGCGTCGGCGGCCGCGGCGAGGCTGACACCTCCACCGCGCAGGGCAGTGATCTTCGGCGCGGTGCTCATGCCGGCCGCCGCACGCCGTCGAGAGCGATGTACCGGATAACGTGCCGGAGTCGCGCACCGTCCCGGGGAGGAGTTCTCCTGGTCGCCGCGCCACCATGATCGCTCATGTACGTGATAATAGATCATTATCACGTACATGAGTATGGCCGGGTAGGCCGGCGTCGATGACGACGGTATCCCAGTCCTGCCCGATCAGCACGATGCGCCCGTCGGGGGCGAGCATGCGCTGTGCCTCGCCGGCCACGCGAGTGGGTCGTCCAGGAGGTGGTTCACTTCTCCGTCTACCTGAGTCCGCCGAGACGGAGGGCGTCCCTGATCTCGCTGAGTTTCGCGGTTGTTGCTGGGGTCCGCTCCTTCGCCTGCTCCCCGAGGCGGAGGGCATCCTCGATCTCGCTGAGTTTCGCGGAGGACAGGACGCCCGCTTGCTCGATCAGGTCGTCCCGGGACACCGTGGTCAGCCACGTGCAAGGAGTCATGCCTGGACGAGGGAACGCTATCCGCAGCACGCCTTCAAAGGGCAGTCCTTCCCCGGCTCCTACTGCCACTTCGACGCCCAGACCGCTGAGGTCGACGCCCGCCGGAGCGACGACCTGCATCGCCCGGATCCCGGACGCGTCGTCTCCCGACAGCAGGACGACCGGCCGCCGCTCGTCGAACGCGACCCACCAGACTTCGCCACGTTGCACATGTCCTCCTGACACTGGGTGGCAGACCCGGACGGCGGTCAGGGCATGCCTCTTGGGTGACATCGCCGCGCATCGGCGATGCGGTGCCGTGTTCGGTCGGTTCTACGAGTTCAGGGAGGACGTGTCGGCCATGGCAGCCATTCGGTCGTCGCTGGTCGTGTGTTGCTCGGCCCGACCCACACAATAGCCGCTACAACTGCACTCCCCCTCAGCGTATGAACGGCCTCCCTGCCCCGTCCAGGTCAGCCGCGGCCCAGGGGAGACCCCTAAGCGGCGTGCATCGCGACGGCGAACACATCGCCGCCCCGCTGGCCGTCTACGGTTTGTAGGGGTCCCCGTAGCAAACAGCGGAAAATCCAACGAACCGTGTGACACG
>NZ_JBFBCE010000196.1:0-3411 GCF_040689595.1 Streptosporangium sp. NPDC051023
GCCTCTACACCGCAGCAGACCTCACCGCTTACGCCCTTAGCACCGACGCCTTCCCCTCAGAGATCAACTCAGCGTGTTAATTATCTGCAAGCCCTAACGTTTCCTCATATTTCGGCCGCATGGTCCGTGGCCTGAGGCTGTTTCGCCAGGCCTGAACACGGGACCGGCACGGGGTGTGGATGGCGCTGCAGAAGGCCGCCAGAGGCTGACCGGGCGCGCCCCGCGCTGGTGGCCGAGGCACGCCCGCTGGCTCAGTCGATGGAGACGGCCTTGAAGTAGTAGCCGAGCGAGGTGCTCCAGCACTGGGTGACATAGGCGTGCGCCCCATAGCGCTGGATGATGTGATCCCGATCCGCCTGGCACTGCGCCAAGGTGGGGAAGGGGCCGCGCGTGACCGACGGGGGAGGGTCGCCCGCGAGGGCGGCGGCGGGCGCTGCGCCAGCCAGGACGGCGGTGCCCAGCGCCGCGACAAGCAGGGCTGCGGCGGGCAGTCGGCGGATCTTCATGGTGGCTCCTCAGTCGGGCGGAAGGACACCTTCAGAGGAGCACCGATCGGCGAGGGTGAGGAGCTCCCGGTTTCCCATATTTCGGCTGCATGGTCTGTGTTCCGTGGCTGTTTCGCCGGGCCTGAACGGTGGCGCGCCTCGCTGTCCCTCAGGATGGCGGGGCGCTTCCGTCGTGTCCGCCGCCGCTGTCAGTCGCGGAACTCGAATAAGGCGCCGATCCTGCTGGTCTTGGGGCACCAGGCAACGGAGGAGTTGGTGGGGGAGACCCACGGGCCGTAGTTCGATGCGGGAAGACCTTGCGGGTTGTAGTAGATGCAGTAGGTCCTGTACTGGCCGGTGCCGCCGTCACATACGCCCACAACCATGCCCTGGTAGGGGTTGTCGGCGATGATTCTGCATCCGGTGGGCAGTGCGGCGGCGGGTGTGGCGCCGACCAGGGTGGCGGTGCCCAACGCTGCCGCGAGCAGGGCTGCGGCTGATAATCGACGGATCTTCACGGTGACTCCTTACGGCCGGGTAGGAGGACACCTCAAGGTGAGCACCGATCGGCGAGGCTGGGGAGCTCTCGGTTTTCCATATTTCGGCTGCATGGCGTGCCGTCCGCAGGCTGTTTCGCCAGGCCTGAACGGCAGAGCGCCCTGCCCGCTCACGACTCATCGGCACCGGGGACGGGACCTGGTCTTGCGAGCCGTTACATGATCATGACGTGGCGATGACAGATCAAGTGCAGAGGCGGGTCACGGTGATGGGCGGTCAGTGACCTGTTGCCGCCCCATCCAGTCGGAGGTCGATCGAATGATGCGCTCTCTCACCCTGTCCGCCGCCGTGGTTTCCACGGTGACGGCCTTCACCGAGGCCATCGCCGACGCCACTGGCGGGAGGATCACCGACGCTCCCCGCGAAGCCGCCACCGCCATGGCCGACCCCGAATTCGACCGCCGCATGAACGCTCTTGGCCAGACCAACGACCAGGCGACCATGCGGGGTAGTTGGGTCCCTCTCAGTACTGAGTTTGAGCACGGCAACTACGGTGGTAACAGCACGACCTTACACATTTCGTATCCTGCCTGCACTCCCGAACACGATGTCTTGACTCGAGTCAATTTGGATGTTTCTGAGAATCTTGGCCAGTGGAACGACAAGATCTCCTCCTTCCGTTCCTATGGTGACTGCCAGGTCAATCACTATGAGCACTTCGACTTCAGGGGAGATAGCACCGACTGGAGCAACTCCAGCGGGTGGTTCGGCTCCATGAACGACAAGACCAGCTCCATCGAGTGGCAATAAGGGACTGACCTCTCCCGGGCCGGGCCGGCGCGTGCTCCCGTGAGCGCCCTCCTTGAGCTGAAGGGGGTTACGCGGTCGGGGATGACGGACGCAATGGGCCTGGACAGCAGAGCGCCCCGCTCGCCCTCATGTATGGAGGGCGGCTGGGGCCGCTTTGTGCTGTGCTGGCGTCATGACGATGAACGTGTCCCTGCACGGCGGCCCGCTTGACGGGATGGTGCTGACCAGCCAGCCGATCACCGACGACCCGGGCGCCTACATGATCGCGCCCGGGTGGACGGCTCACGCGGTGTACGGGCTCGACGAAGACGGCGATCTCACGGTGTGGCGGTACCGGGGCGAGGTCGGCCGATCCTTCTTGCCCTCGCCTCGCATGATGGCGTTCGCCTCCTCGCGCGTCCCTCCGGCGGCGAGGCAGAGCCAGGCCCAGGCGCCACGCCGGTCGAGGTCGGCGATCAGCTGGTCGAAGTCGTCCACGCGCTCATGGTGGCGTGGCGGGGTGATCGTGCGTAGGAAGACGCGAGATGCCCCAATCTTCAGGCTGTCACGGCAACTGTTGACCGTCCGCTTTCAGTAGCACGCTGCCTGATCGCTGCTCTCGACCTGATCGTCTGAGCTGGCTTCGATGGTGTCGCTCGCGTGTGGGTGCATGCGGTCGCATGAGGCTGGATTAACGTCGAGAGACGCCAGACAGGCGACATTATGATTCATATTCATTCCAACTCACCTCGTATGCCGGTTTAGTGTCGGGGTCAGCATCATGGCCGAGCCAGACCCGTACCCGCCAGTCGGCGCCGTCAGCGACAAAATTGCGCTCCATCGTCGCAATGGCCAGGTCGCGGGGGGTGCGTTCGTCGGTGACGTTCCGCAACCGGCTGACTATCCAATCGCCCTCTTCAATGTCTGCCATTTGGATCTGAATCGTGTAGTCCGCGGGCATGTATCCATCATGGATGGTTACGGGAGTTCGGTCGTCAATAGCGAACGGCGACACGGTGAACGCAGACAAAAACACGTGGGCGATGATTTTCGGGGTTTTGCCGTGGAGGTGGGTTGCGTCGCCGGTCACGTAAGAGATCAGGTGGTGAGGGTACGGCTCGGCGGCCAGGTGAGGCAGGCGGACAGTAGGACGCCCCCGCCTCCAGTGCGGAGATGGGGGCTCGGGTAGATCAGTCACCCTCTACCGGCGGCGCCTCGCCTCCCACGAGTGGCCGCACCCTCTGCAGTCGAAGGCGATCACGACATGGTTGTCGCTGGTGAGCCGGTGGGTCTCAACCAGGTCGGTGTATCCGCACTGCGGGCATGCTGCCTTTCTTTTCCCCATAACGTTCCCTTCCGCCAGTTCAGCGGCATGCCTCAGCGCGCGGGGCGCACGACGCCGAACTGAGTTGATGAAAGGGGGATCCGGCCGGATCAATCTGATCGATCAGAAATCAATCAGAATCTGTGCGGCTTTCGCGTTCTCCATGTACACGATGTCGGGGGCGCCTTTGAAGGAGAGCACCAAGACGGGGGCGTCAGCGCGGCATAGGCGCCCACATCGAAGGGGATCACCTGGATGGTGACCCTCGGTCGCATCGTGGCTTTCAGAAGGTGTTCCAACTGCCCGCGCATGACA
>NZ_JBFBCE010000197.1:0-3328 GCF_040689595.1 Streptosporangium sp. NPDC051023
CCAGTGCCGGTGCCTTCCCTCGTCGCTCATCCGCTTCGCTCCTTCGCTCCTCAGTCCAGACACCGGCGCGCCCAAGCCAAGAACAGTCCCCGGGTGACCGGGGGTGAGGCGGGTCCCGGTCCGGACGGCGGGACGTCCCTACGGGCGGCGGCGCAGGGCGCCGAAGGCGAGCGTGATCAGGCCGGAGACGAGAAAGGCACCCAGGGAGGCGCTCATCCAGGGCTGTGGGGTGAAGCCGACGGCCTGTCTGGCGCCGTTCCAGATCGCCGCCCACCAGGAGACCTGGGAGGGAGCCGCGAGCATCCACCAGGTGACGAAGCCGAGCGCCCAGGGGACCACCATGAGCAGGCGGGAGGGTGCGTTCTCCGAGATGTCCCAGTTCCTGCCCCTGCCAAGCAGGAAGTAGTCGACCGCGAGCACGCCGAACATCGGCACGAAGACCGCGCCGATGATACTGAGGAAGGCGCCGTAGGAGTTCACGTCGACGACGAGGGCGACGGCGGTGGTCAGCACGCCGATGGCCACCGAGAAGACACGGCGGTCGACCCTCGGCATCAGGTTCTGCAGCGACATCGCGGTCGAGTAGACGTTCGCGAACGACTGGTCGGTCTCGCGCAGCACGAGGATGCCGAAGAAGAGCGCGCCCAGCGGGGCCGCGACGAACGGCGCGAACACGGCGGTCGGCTGGTTCTGCACCACGCTGTGCCCCGCGAGCGCCACCGCGTAGACGCCGACGGCCAGACAGGCCACCTGGGCGATGGTGTAGCCGCCGACGACGCCGGTGAAGGCCGCGCGGCTGGAACGCGAGTGCCTGGCGTAGTCGGCCGCGACCGGCACCCAGGAGACGGAAAGCGCGACCACGAAGTCAACGGCCGCGGCGAAGGCGTCCCATGAACCGCCGGTCTGGGCAGGGGTCTCGCGCAGGAAGACCACTGCGAACCAGGCGATGGAGATGACCACCCCGATCGTGACGAACCGCCTGAGCAGCCTGATGGCTCCCAGCGGATAGATGGTCAGCGCCGTCGTCAGGACTCCCGCCGCGATCGCCCAGACCGCATAGGGAACCGATTCCCCGAAGATCGCCTGCGCGCCCATCGCGACGACCCACAGCTCGAACGCGCCCCAGCCGATCATCTGAATGATGTTGAGCACGGTCGGGACGTAGGAGAGCTTGGCGCCGAACAGGCCGCGCAGCAGCACCATCGCGGGCTGGCCGGTCTGCACCCCGGGGACGGCGGCGAGCCCGACCATCGCGGTACCGATGAGGCTGCCGACCAGGGCGGCGAGCAGCGCCGCGCCAAAGGTGAGCGGGTTGTCGTCACCCAGCGGGTTGATCAGGAAGAGCGCGAAGGAGAAGCCGAGCAGGCTGACGCCCAGGTTGGCCCAGAACGCGCCCTGGTCGAGCATGCCGAGGGTCTTCGGGGGCGCCTGGTCAAGGGTGAGGGGTGCCTCGGCATGCTTGGAATGAATGACGTCAGACGTCATGATGCGCTCCCTACGCCGGCATTACCCGGACAGGTTCTGCGGTCGGCGACAGCCGTAGTCGCCCTCTCAGCCTGGTTGCCCCAAGCTCCCGCGTTTGCTTACGTGCCGAACTGGGATCAGCCCAGTTCGCGCCCCCATAATGCACTATTAGTCCACTTCCGGCTACTTCCCCCCTGGCGAGAGAGTCGGCACAGGGTGCATCCGCAGACGTCCGCGAAAGTACAGCTAAGTTCGCTGCGGTAGCTGTACTTCGTAGCTGTATCGAACGGCCAACGACCTGCCGAAACGTATGGCCGACCTCGCGCGCCGAGCCAGCCGACCGAAGGACACCGAGCACCATCCCCCGCTGACCACCACTCGCCCGACCCGGACACGGACGGGCGGTGTCGGCCAATGAGGCGGTCAAGGTGTTCACCAAGGGCGCCGCGCCCGGGCTGCTTCAACCGCCGATCAACATGCTGCGGCTCATACTCCATCCGGAGGGCATGGCGCCCAGGGGGCGCAACATGGCGCAGTGGGGCCAGCACGTCATTGAGAACCTGCGCGCCAGAGCCCGGCTCTGGCGCTCGGTGTCAGCTCGCGAGCGAAGCCGGGCGGGTGATCGTGTTCTCCGACGCCGTATCGATGACCTCGTCCAGGACGTCGCGGGAGCGAAGCAGATCAGTGATCATGCGGTTGATGCGATCACGTTCCGCGGTGAGCGTTTCGACCAGCGCCGGGGTTGCGATCTCGTTCGGGCGACCGTCCGCGTCTCTCACGCAGGGCAGCAGTTGTGCGATCTTCTTGCTGTTCAGGCCCGCCGCATAGAGCACCTGAATGCGCACGACGCGGTCGACCGCCCACTCGCCGTATTCCCGGTGGCCGCCGGGGGTGCGCTCCGCGCGTAGCAATCCTTGGGCCTCGTAGTAGCGCAGAGAGCGCTCGCTCACCCCGCTGCGTCGCGCAAGCTCACCGATCCGCATTCCTCACCCCGCGTGACGACGACTTGAATCTGACGTCAATGTCAACTTCTACCATGCCGCCGTGACAATCACCCCGTCCAGGGAGGAAACATCGATGAGTGACCTGACCGGCAAGGTGGCACTGGTGACCGGCGGCAGCCGCGGGATCGGTGCGGCGATATCGAAAAGACTGGCCGAGGCGGGGGCGGCGGTCGCGCTGACCTACGTCCAGGCGGCGGACCAGGCACGCGAGGTCGCCAAGGAGATCGAGGCCAAGGGCGGCAGAGCCCTGGCCATCCAGGCCGACCTGGCCCATGCGACGGCCGCGGCAGAGGCGGTGGAGCAGACGGTGCGAGAGCTGGGCCGCATTGACATCCTGGTGAACAACGCGGGCTTCCTCACCTACGGCCCGGTGGCGGAGGTGTCCGCCGCGGAACTGGACCGGGTACTCGCCGTGGACATCCGGTCGGTGTTCCTGGCCGCCCAGGCCGCCGCCCGGCACATGGGCGACGGCGGGCGGATCATCAGCATCGGGTCGTGCTTCAACGGGCGCGTTCCCGGCTCGAACTTCGTCCTGCAGGCGACGGCCAAGTCCGCGCTCATCGGGCTGACCAAGGGACTCGCCCGGGAGTTGGGGCCGATCGGGATCACCGCCACCATTGTGGACCCGGGCCCGATCGACACCGACATGAACCCGGCCGACGGCGAGACCGCCGATTTCCAGCGCTCTCTCACCGCCCTGGGGCGTTACGGCGAGACCGAGGACATCGCCGCCGCGGTGGCCTATCTGGCGGGTCCCGGTGGCCGCTACATCACCGGTACCGCCCTCGCCGTGGACGGCGGGTACACCACCTGACGGCGAGCCGCCCCCGTCCGCCCATGGCCGCCCGGCCGGCCATGGG
>NZ_JBFBCE010000198.1:0-1554 GCF_040689595.1 Streptosporangium sp. NPDC051023
GTTGAGCCGGACACCTCGGTCGTCATCTCCAAGAGCGTGGGCGATGAGTACCGGGACGCCAGCGCGGCCTACCGCCAGGCGAAGCAACGCAAAGAGGCTGCGGAGAACAAGGTCCGCGAACTGGCAGGCACGGCCCGCGTCGTGCTCGACCCGGACGGCCACCGGGTGTGCACCCGCTCGATCTACGAGGTTCCCGCCCACCAGCGGGAGGCGTGCGTGGTCGACAAGCTCAACCCTTCCCGATCGAAGAAGGACTTCTGACGTGCCCGGACAGACCATCACGAACGCTGTCGCCCAGAAGGACGACAACGGCTCCTCCAAGGCCCTGGCCACTCGGCTGGCGAAGGTGAAGGACCTACTGGAGAGCATGACTCCGGAGATCGCCAAGGCACTGCCGGGGCACGTCACGCCGGACCGGATGGCGCGGATCGCTCTCACCCAGTGCCGCGCCACCCCGGAGCTGTTGACCTGCTCGGCCGAGTCCCTTGTCGGGGCGGTTCTCACGTGCGCCCAGCTCGGCATGGAGCCGGGCCCTACCCAGGAGGCGTTCCTCATTCCGAGGGGCGGCCAGGTGACCTTCCAGCTCGGCTACAAGGGCATGGCGAAGCTGTTCTGGCAGCACCCGTTGGCGGCCTACCTCCACACCGCCACCATCCGGACCGGAGACGAGTTCGACTACGACCTCGGCACCAGCCCGTACTTGCTCCACAAGCCGAACAAGAAGGACCGGGGAGAGCCGGAAGGCCACTGGTACGCCGTATTCAAGCTGATCAACGGCGGGTTCGGGTTCGCCGTTCTGGACAAGCCCGCTGTGGAGCGTCGCCGCCGTAAGTCACAGGCGCCGAACGGATTCGGCTGGACGAGCAACTACGACGAGATGGCCGAGAAGTCCGCGCTGCGGGACATGTTCGACACGATGCCCAAGTCGGCGGAGATGAGCCGAGCGCTGGCATGGGACGGCGCGGTCCGCACCAATCTCGA
The DNA here is from genome assembly GCF_040689595.1 of Streptosporangium sp. NPDC051023. Classification (NCBI taxonomy): domain Bacteria; kingdom Bacillati; phylum Actinomycetota; class Actinomycetes; order Streptosporangiales; family Streptosporangiaceae; genus Streptosporangium; species Streptosporangium sp. NPDC051023. The sequence continues at coordinate 982 of NZ_JBFBCE010000198.1, forward strand.
CCTGGGGGCCATCGACGACGCCCCGGCCGAGGACAACGGCGACGAGGACCCGGTTGAAGAGCTGGATGAGCACGGGTGGCCCAAGACCGTCCCTGTGGGCGGTGGGGCATGACCGAGGAATCCGGCTTCCGCATCCTCGACGAGGACGCTGTCCTCACCCCGGTCGAGGCTGACCGGTACTTGAAGCAGGTCAACAACGAACTGGGCCGCGCCCAGATCGCCCTGCGGCGGCTGCGGTATGAGGAACTCAGGCTGACGAAGGCCTACACCGAGGCCAAGACCGTGCTGCTGTTCTCGGTGGACTGCCCCAAGGTGGGTCGCAGTGAGGGCCAGGTAACGGTCGACGAGCGCGACGCCTGGATCAACGCCCACATCGACTGCTACTGGCAGTTCGCCTCCCTGCAGGTGCAGGTCAAGAACGCCGAGGACTACCTGCGGACGGTCGGCAAGCAGGTCTCGATCGCCCAGACGCTGAACAACAACGCCAAGGACGCCTACAACTCCTATCAGGGTGGTGGCCGGTGAAGACCCGCGTGCAGGCCTGCTGCAGCAGGGAGACCTTCGCCAACGAGG
>NZ_JBFBCE010000198.1:1653-3233 GCF_040689595.1 Streptosporangium sp. NPDC051023
GCGGGATCTGCCAGGTCGACCTGGATCTCCAGCAGGTGGATCCGCGGTACGGGTCGCCGTCCGACCTCGATTTCCCCTGACCTCTTCGGTGTCTCTCAGCCTGCCGTATCGGGGGCGGGCTGAGAGACACCTCCCCTACCTCCGACAAGGAGAAATCAACATGGCCTCTAGCGATCAGCGTTCCCGGCGGGAGTCTCTGCGAGGCGCGGTCCGACATGACTTCGAGGAGGAGACGAACATCCGGTTCCGGCCGGTCCGCTGGTTCTTCGGGGCGCTCGCCGTGGCACTCGCGGTCGGTTTGGTCTTCTGGATCGTCGGCTGGCTGACGCAGCCTCTCCGCACCGCTTCCGGCGTGCGGGAGCGGGTCGGCGACCCGGACAACGTGCTCTACCAGTACGAGCACTTCCACGACCTGTGTGCTGGGGTGCGCGCCGACGACGCGAAGATCACCGCCAAGCGGGATGAGATCACCGCCTACGACAAGCGGCACCCCAACGGCGACAAGTCCGACCAGTTCCAGGCCGCCCCGAAGCGCGACCGCCTCGACACCGAACTGACCGGCCTGCAGCAGCACCGAGCCGACCTGGTCGAGACCTACAACGCCGACTCCGCCAAAGCCAACCGGTCGCTGTTCAAGGACCGCAGCTTGCCTGAGCGGCTCGGCGACGACACCCCCACCTGCAACTAACCCCCTGGAGACACTCCGTGAAGACCAAGCTCGCCGCAGCGTTGGCCCTGGTCGCTCTGGCCGCCGCTGGATGCACTGGCAGCCCCGAACGGCAGGCCGCTCAACAGACCTCCTCCGACCAGCAGAAGAAGTACGAGAAGGCCGTGCCATTCCCGGCAGGGGACCTGAACAACCCTCTCGACCGGGCGAACCTCGCCGAGTACCTCAAGCGCAGCAACGACCCGAAGCGCATCTCCTACGTGTACCTGCTCAGCATGGACGCCAAGGTGATCGCCTACTACACGATCAAGGGCAAGGTCACGAGCGTCTCGTCGCAGCTGCTGCCGCAGGACGACATCATCGACGCCTGCGGCGCCTCTACCTGCTACCAGGTCGTCGACTCGGCCGGCGACGATGGCACCTACGGCGGCAACGAGCCTGGCGTGTTCTTCTTCACCACCAGTGGCGCGCTCGTCACCTGGACGGGCGACTACATCCAGTCTGACCGCCCACTGGACGTGAAGACTCCGGTCTCCCTCGTCGCGAAGGTGGGCGACTGATGCCTGGCGACAAGTCCCTCTTCCGCGTCTGGGCGGTCCTCTTCGGCTGGCTGCTCGTGATGCTGGCTCTGGTCTGGCTGGTCCTCGCCGCCGTCGGCTACGTCAGGGCGGTCTGAGATGGCCGACGTCGTTTGGTACGAGCGGGGCGAGGACCTCTCGGAGCCGACGCCCGAGGAGGAGTTGGACTTCTTGCGGCGGGAGCGCGTCCGCTGGGACTCCATGCCGGTCACGTACCGGTACACCGCGGTAGGGCCGGAGTCCGGCCCTGACGGCGCCCTCGTGTCTGTGGAGGTGCCCGCCACAGAGGTAGGCGCCTGGGCGCCTGACCGTCCCGGGCAGCGGCTGATGCGCCA
>NZ_JBFBCE010000199.1:0-3215 GCF_040689595.1 Streptosporangium sp. NPDC051023
GGGACCTTAGACAAGTCCGACCCTCCCAGTTCAAGGGCACTTTTCTCATGTAAACGATCAAGTTCTCCGAAACTCACCGCGAAAGCTCGAGGTTAGTTCCACCATTGTTGAAATCCGGCAAGAGCGGCATCGTCACCACGTCGTGCGCGCCGCAGCCGGGACGCCCTCCGCCGCTCGACAGGCACGGATTCAAGCCTTTCTCTCTTTCGACCGCTCTGTGAACCGGAGGTTCAGTGTCCGATCCAGACGTCTCCCCAGGCGCACTCCCGGTGGCAGGCCTGCCCGAGAAGGAGCCCATGCCGGCGAAGGTGAGAGAGCTCCAGTCGATGATGTGGGCGCAGTCGATCATCGGGATACCCGGCGTCTTCCTCGCCTTTTACATCTACGTTCTCAGTCTGGGCCACATGCCGTGGGGCGTCTGGCCGCTGGCCGCTCTCCCGGTGCTGACAGGCCCGCTGTCGCTGTTGTTCGGGACCCGGAGAAGGTTGGTGCGCCTTCTGGCCTATGTGATCGAGGGAATCTCGGTTCTGGTGAACGGCTACAGCCTGCTGATCGTGCTGTTTATGGGGTTCTTCGGGGCGGTCCACCTGGCCCTGGGAATCGCTGTGATGGTCAAGCTGTCGAAGGTGACGATGGATTCCTGGTTCGACCGGTAGAGAACACCTTGGAGGGGCATCCCGCCTTGGGTGGGACGCCCCTCCAGGCGTCAGCCCTGCTATCCCTAGGGTCCTCGTGTGCTACAGATAGGCGTATTTATGGGAGTTTGAGAGACCTATTTATGATTTGAGTGACTTCAAAGCCAAACCTTGATCCTTCCTGGTCTTGTATGAGACCCTGACGCATTGTGGCGGGGGGAGCGCGACGGGGGAGTTGGAAGCCGCGTTATCGCGGGTCGTACGGCTGGGGGCGGACCACGCCTCAATGCTGGATTCATGTGCGCGATGCATGTCCGCGCACGCCTGGGTCGGCGGAGGGGCTCCGGCGTTCGACCAGATGCTCGCCATCCGGCGCGCGACCCTGCAGTTGGCCTTTACGACGGCGGCTCAGGAAATAGTCCTGCGTATCAGGCAGCTCGGCGGCCAGGCGCACGTGCCGTCGTTCTCGACGTCCATCAGTGTGATGGCCCCTTCGCCGGGCGCGTTCTCCGGGATGGACATCGCCGCCATGACTCGCATGGTGGCCGACCTCCAGCGAGCCGGGCAGGAGCTGCCTCGCGCCGGGCAACGGCTCAGCGCCGAGTTGTCCGCGCTCTGCCTTTCCTCCCCTTCAGGACGGCAGGTCCTCGACACCGGGGTCTGGGCGGACGAACAGGCGCGCGACCTGCGGCAGCGACTGACCACGATCCAGCAGACGCACGACATCGGCACAGCCAGTAAGGCGACGGCCGCCTTCGGGCTCTTCGGCGGGCATGCCCCCGCTTCGGGCGAGATCGGCAAGCTGACGACCGCCGCTGGGAAGGGAGACGTCACCGCCCTGAAAACCCTGAAGGACCTGCAGGACACCGGGAAGGACGCGACCCTGGCCGCCCGGCTCAACGTGTGGTGGCGCGAGCTGGACAAGACCGCTCAGGGCCAGCTGATCGCCGCCTCCCCGGGCCTGGTCGGCGCCCTGAACGGTCTCCCCGCCACGGTCCGCGACCAGGCGAACCGCAAATACCTGGCTGACCAGAAGGCCACGATCACTCCGGAGCTGGAGCGGCTGCGTGCATCGTCGACGGAGCTGAAGAAAACGCTGAGAAGCCTGGCGGAGCAGCAGAATTCAATGCGTGATCCGCGTCAGATATCCGCCAACCCCGCGCAGAGAGCACAAGCGTTGCAATCCCTCGGGAAGAACGCCGCAGCCATCAAGGAGCTGGAGTTGAAACTGCGGCAGATCGCGTCCGTGGAGAAAAGCCTGGCACTTGGCGGTCTGAACGGCCGCCCTCCCGCCATGCTGTTGCAACTGGAGCTGGGAGGATTGGGAAAGACCGCCGTATCATTTGGGAACCCCGATGAGGCAGACAACATAGCCGTCTATGTTCCCGGAACCGGAACCAAGTTGGATGGTTTCGGGGACGACAACTCCGACGCCGAGCGGGCCGCCGTCGCATGGGACCGGGCGAACGAGTTCCGGAGAGAGAAGAAGATCGCCTCTATAGCCTGGCTCGGCTATGAGGCACCGCAGTGGGGGGAGTTTCCTGGAGCCGAACGGCACGCCCGCCCTGGCCTTCGCCGCAACCAATGGGGCGCCGCTTCTGGCCAGTTTTACTGATGGTCTCCGGGCTGCTCACAACGCTGCCTCCAACGTCCGTTTCACCGTTCTGGGCCATAGCTACGGATCGACGACGGTCGGCGTGGCCGCTCAAAAGCGTCCGGGAGCCTTCGCGGATCAATTGATTTTTGTGGGGAGCCCTGGAGTGACCGCCGCGGGGGGAAAGGACTTGAAAGTGGGTTCGGTTTTGGTAGGGGAGGCGCCTAATGATCCTGTTGGCGATATCGGATCTGTTATCCCTGCCCTTGGGCCCGATCCCAGCTCTCAGGTCTTCGGCGCTCAGTCGTTTTATGTTCCGGATAGCGGAGACTCCGTGATCAGCTTTAAGGGGCACTCTAGTTACTGGGCTGGCAGTTCCAAGTCGCTGAGTAATATTGCGCATGTAATCAACGGTGAATACGGGTCCGTGATTCGTTACGCCGAACCGTCCGCGAGTTCGACGGTGACCCCGCCGCCCCCTACTGCTCCGCCTTCTTTGTCGCTGAAGGGATCCGGTGCGCTGCCTACCGAGAATCCGTCACCCCATCCGCAGCCTTCGCCTGTACCGACCGGAGAGTGAGATGCTGCGCCCTGTTTTGGCGATCCTGGCTATTGTTATTCTTGCTGTCGGCTGCACTAGGGAAGGTGTTGTGAACGGCCCCACAATCACTCAGGAACAGGCATTAGGGCGGGTTGAGCAGCTTATCAAGGAGACGGCTGGCATCATAATTCCCAAGCCCCGGCTTGACCTCTATCGCCCCAGCCTTAACGTCACATCCTGCCTTGACCCTACGGATGGCGGGTCGAAGGATCGCGTTGTGATCAATCGCTCCTATTATCTGGAAGGCATTCCACGGGACCGAGTTGCGGAGGTGGCGAAGCAGGTCAAGCAGTGAGCCTTTTTCATCTCGCTTCACGGAGTTGAAGCGTGAGGATCGCTTTGACGAGTTGACCTGCGCGAAGAGGGCAGCAGCGTAGCCTGCGCA
>NZ_JBFBCE010000200.1:0-3210 GCF_040689595.1 Streptosporangium sp. NPDC051023
GCTTTCTGTCGCCCAAAACAAGAGGGCCGTATCTTTTCGGACCCGCCCTTCAGGGTAAAGCCCCTGGCGATGACCTACTCTTGCATGGCTTAAGCCACACTACCATCGGCGCATATGCGTTTCACTTCCGAGTTCGGGATGGGATCGGGTGGTTCCACACAGCTATTATCACCAGGGAGAGGGTGGAGGGTCGCTGGCTTCGGTGGATTGAAGTAGCGCACACGCTCTCGTTGGGTGCTTTCAACGGAATGAACCCCGTTGTCGGCGAATAGATTGGAATGTAGCGAGTCAGTGTTTTGGTAAGGAACGTCAGGTGACGTGTCACATAGAGACCAAGGCAACTTGAGGTTATATGGTCAAGCCACACGGATCATTAGTACAGGTTAGCTCAATGCATTGCTGCACTTACACACCCTGCCTATCAACCACCTAGTCTTGATGGTTCCTTTAGGGGAGTCAAGCTCCCGGGAGATCTCATCTTGAGGCGCGCTTCCCGCTTAGATGCTTTCAGCGGTTATCGCTTCCGAACATAGCTACCGGGCAATGCCATTGGCATGACAACCCGAACACCAGTGGTGCGTCCACTCCGGTCCTCTCGTACTAGGAGCAGCCCCTCTCAAATCTCCAACGCCCACGACAGATAGGGACCGAACTGTCTCACGACGTTCTGAACCCAGCTCGCGTACCACTTTAAATGGCGAACAGCCATACCCTTGGGACCGACTACAGCCCCAGGATGTGATGAGCCGACATCGAGGTGCCAAACACCGCCGTCGATATGAACTCTTGGGCGGTATCAGCCTGTTATCCCCGGAGTACCTTTTATCCGTTGAGCGATGGCCCTTCCATACAGAACCACCGGATCACTAAGACCTACTTTCGTACCTGCTTGATCCGTCGATCTTGCAGTCAAGCACGCTTATGCCTTTGCACACAGTGCGCGATGTCCGACCGCGCTGAGCGTACCTTCGTGCTCCTCCGTTACACTTTGGGAGGAGACCGCCCCAGTCAAACTACCCACCATACATGGTCCCCGACCCGGATAACGGGCCCAGGTTAGAACGTCAAGCACGACAGGGTGGTATTTCAAGGATGGCTCCACCACAGCTAGCGCCATGGTTTCATAGCCTCCCACCTATCCTACACAGACGAACTCAACGTTCAATGTAAAGCTATAGTAAAGGTTCACGGGGTCTTTCCGTCTTGCCGCGGGAACGCTGCATCTTCACAGCGAGTTCAATTTCACTGAGTCTCGGGTGGAGACAGCCTGTCATTACGCCATTCGTGCAGGTCGGAACTTACCCGACAAGGAATTTCGCTACCTTAGGACCGTTATAGTTACGGCCGCCGTTTACTGGGGCTTCGATCAAGAGCTTCGCCTTGCGGCTGACCCCATCAATTAACCTTCCAGCACCGGGCAGGCGTCACACCCTATACGTCCACTTTCGTGTTTGCAGAGTGCTGTGTTTTTGATAAACAGTCGCAGCGGCCTGGTCACTGCGGCCCCCCTTAGCTATTAACCATGGAGGGCGCACCTTCTCCCGAAGTTACGGTGCTATTTTGCCTAGTTCCTTCACCCGAGTTCTCTCAAGCGCCTTAGAATTCTCATCCTGCCCACCTGTGTCGGTTTACGGTACGGTCTGCGTAAGCTGAAGCTTAGGAGCTTTTCCTGGAAGCGTGATATCAGCAGCCTAGCCCTAATGGGCCGGTCCTTAGTCTCAACGTTGCCCCCCCGGATTTGCCTAAGGGGACCGCCTCAACTCTCTCACCAGGACAACCAACGCCTGGCCTGCCTAACCTTCTCCGTCCCTCCATCGCACTTACGCGAGGTGCAGGAATATTAACCTGCTTCCCATCGACTACGACTTTCGTCCTCGCCTTAGGGGCCGACTCACCCTGCGCCGATTAACGTTGCGCAAGGAAACCTTGGGCTTTCGGCGTGCGGGTTTTTCACCCGCATTATCGTTACTTATGTCAGCATTCGCACTTCTGATACCTCCAGCATACCTCACAGTACACCTTCACAGGCTTACAGAACGCTCCCCTACCCAACAATATTTACATATCGCTGCCGCAGCTTCGGTGCATAGTTTAGCCCCGTTACATCTTCCGCGCAGGCCGACTCGACCAGTGAGCTATTACGCTTTCTTTAAATGATGGCTGCTTCTAAGCCAACATCCTGGCTGTCTGAGCCTTCCCACTTCGTTTCCCACTTAACTATGACTTTGGGACCTTAGCTGGCGGTCTGGGTTGTTTCCCTCTTCACGACGAACGTTAGCACCCGCCGTGTGTCTCCCGTGATAACATTCTTCGGTATTCGTAGTTTGCATCGAGTTGGTAAGTCGGGATGACCCCCTAGTCGAAACAGTGCTCTACCCCCGAAGATGAGTTCACGAGGCGCTACCTAAATAGCTTTCGAGGAGAACCAGCTATCTCCGGGTTCGATTAGCTTTTCACTCCTAATCACACCTCATCCCCTACCTTTGCAACGGGAGTGGGTTCGGGCCTCCAGTTGATGTTACTCAACCTTCACCCTGGGCATGACTAGATCACCCGGTTTCGGGTCTACTGCCCGCGACTATGCGCCCTTATCAGACTCGGTTTCCCTTCGCCTCCCCTATACGGTTAAGCTTGCCACGAACAGTAAGTCGCTGACCCATTATACAAAAGGTACGCAGTCACACCCTAAAGGGTGCTCCCACTGCTTGTACGTACACGGTTTCAGGTTCTATTTCACTCCCCTCGCCGGGGTTCTTTTCGCCTTTCCCTCACGGTACTGGTTCACTATCGGTCAATCAGGAGTATTTAGCCTTGGAGGATGGTCCCCCCATATTCAGACAGGATAACACGTGTCCCGCCCTACTCGTCGAGTTCACAACACTAACACCTTCGGATACGGGGCTATCACCCTTTACTGCCGGACTTTCCAGACTGTTCTCCTGATGCTAATGCTGATTAAGACTCTGGGCTGCTCCCCGTTCGCTCGCCGCTACTAGGGGAATCTCGGTTGATTTCTTTTCCTCGAGGTACTGAGATGTTTCAGTTCCCTCGGTTCGCCTCGTTTGACTATGTATTCATCAAACGATAGTGCAACGAATTGCACTGGGTTTCCCCATTCGGATATCGTCGGTTATAACGGTTCATATCACCTTACGCCGGACGCGCCGGCGCGAGCCGTACCGGGCTGGCGTTTTCCACCGGCGGGACCAC
>NZ_JBFBCE010000201.1:0-3014 GCF_040689595.1 Streptosporangium sp. NPDC051023
TCGCTGCCAGCAATGCCACCGTCTCAGCTGCTACGCCCATACCACACCAACGAGCGATACCCTCGAAAGCTACGGGTTATTTATCTGCAAGCCCTTAAGCGAGCCCGCAACACCGATTCACCCGGCGGTCCTGCACCGGCAACTTCCACTCGCCTAAGGGCTTTACACGGATACCTACTGTCGAAGGTCCTGTCGAAGGTCGGTCGTCGCGGGACCGGCTGGGACGGCGGGGGTTCGAGGCCATGTCCAGGCGGAGCGCAGGATGAAGGCCAGGAGCAGCACCTCGATTCCGATGGAGAGGCCGTAGAAGGAGGCCCAGTCCCAGGACTCCCCTACCGCGTTGACCGCCGAGTAGGGGATGTAGAGCGATGCAACGACGAGGTTCGTGGCGCGGTTCACCCGGGCGGGCAGCGTCATGGAGAGCATCACCATCAGGGCCGGGATCGCCACGGACGCGAGCATCATGGTCAACAGCGTCGGGGTGATGTCGAACTCGAAGACGACGCCAGCCAGCATGTCGTCGATGGAGCCGGGCTTGTAGAGGTGGAAGTAGTCGACGTAGATGTAGAGGAACATGAAGCTGGTCCATGCGGCGGTGAGCTTGACCTGCACGGGGATCGGCGGGTTGTCGAGCAGGTTCAGGGTTTTCGTTCGGATAGTCATCGATTCTTCGTTCTCGGGGAGCGGGCCCTCCGCCAGAGTGGCGGCAGGTCTGGCGTACGCACGGGTTGGGTCGTTCTCGTCGGTCCGGTCGTCAGATGGTCACGACGACCTTCCCTCTGGTGTGGCCGGCCGCGATGTAGCGGAGGGCGTCGGCTGCTTCGTCGAGGGGGTACGTGCGGTCGATGGCGGGCGTGACCTGCCCGCTCGTGAGCAGGTCGGCCAGGGTGAGCAGGTCCTGGCGCTTCCCGACCGACGTGAAGGGCTTCAGCTGCTGACGGGTGAACCCGGACAGCACGCGGGCTTTGACGATCCGGCCGAGGGGGCCGAGCCAGCGGCCGCCGCGTCCGCTGTTGGGGATGAGGGTGCCGGTGGGCGTCAGCGCTCGGCGGACAGCCGCCAGGGGCTGGGCTTCCACGTTGTCGAGGATGACGTCGTAGCGCTTCTCGGTGCGGGTGAAGTCGGTCTCCGTGTAGTCAACGACGTGGTCGGCGCCGAGCGACCGGACCAAGTCGACGTTGCGGGTGCTGCACACACCTGTCACCTCGGCGCCGAATGCCTTGGCGATCTGTACGGCGAAGGAGCCCACGCCGCCCGACGCGCCCGTGATCAGCACCGTCTGGCCCGGTCGAACGTTCGCGATGTCGCGCAATGCCTGCAATGCCGTCATGCCCGACGTGGGCACCGCTGCCGCGTCCGCGTCCGACAGGTTGGCAGGCACGGACACGAGGTGGTCCGCCGGGACGCAGGCGTACTCCGCGAGCGTTCCTGTGGTGCTCCAGCCGAACACCTTGTCGCCGGGTCGGAGAGTGGTGACATCGTTCCCGACCGCTGCCACCACGCCAGCGAGGTCCCTGCCGGGGATGCCGTGGCGGGGCCGGCGGATCCCGAACACCAGGCGCACCACGTACGGCTCACCGGTCATGACGAAGTAGTCGCCAGGATGCACCGAGGCTGCGCCGACTTGGACGAGCACATCGCCTCGACCGGGCAGCGGTAGCCCGACCTCGGACGACTTAAGCACTGAGGGCGGGCCGTAGCGGCGCTGGACGGCGGCCCGCATCATCGCCGCCTCGGCCCGACTCGCCCCCCGCACCAGGCCTGCTCCGGCATTCGATCGCTGTTCGATTCCCACAGAAGCCCCCTCATCCGAACCGCGTCTCTCGGCAGCTCGTACACCGTACGTCGTACGCTGTACTATGGACGTACGCTGTACGATTGTCAAGCCGTTCGAGCGAGCGAGGAGACCCATGTCTGTGAGAGAGCAACGCCAGATCGCGTCAGACGCGGGGCTGAGCAAGCAGCGGGTGGTAGTCGAGGCGATCCGGCTGGCCGACCGCGAGGGGGTCGACGGACTGAGCATGCGCCGGCTGGCTGGCACGCTCGGCGCGGGTGCGATGTCGCTCTATCACTACGTGGCGAGCAAGGAGGAGTTGCTGGACGCCATGGTCGACATCGTGTTCGAGGAGATCGAACTCCCGCCCGAAGGGACCGACTGGCAGTCGGCGATGCGACGGCGTGCGGTATCCGCCCGACAGGTTCTCGTACGCCACCCGTGGGCGAACGGCCTGATGGAGTCGCGGACATCGCCGGGGCCCGCGAACCTCCGGCACCACGAAGCGGTCACCGCTTGCCTGAGGCAGGCTGGCTTCTCGGTCTTGATGGCGACGCACGCCAACTGGTTGCTCGACAGCTATGTCTACGGTTTCGCCCTGCAGGAAGCTAGCCTGCCGTTCGACACCGCCGATGAGTTCGCGGACGTGATCGAAGACGCCTACCTGTCCCAGCTTCCTCCTGACGAGTTCCCCTACCTCAACGAGTCCGCCGCGGCGCTCGTCGCTGCCGGCTTCGACCCGGCGGAGGAGTTCGTCTTCGGCCTTGACCTCATCCTGACCGCCCTCGAGCCCCTGAGAGCCTCCGCATAGCGACGCTCACGGACCGTCGCGCCATGGTCCCGCGACCCCTGCGGACCGAGGTGAGCACCGCCGATCTCGACGGCGCCTGGGTGGCCACTACGTTCGAGCACGGGCTCGCCCGGCTCGTCGCGCACGAGATCGATCACCTCGACGGGCTGCTCTACACCGACCGCATGCGCCCCGGCGTTCACCCGATCCCCGTCGAGGAGTACCGCGGCACCGGCTCTACGTGGAGCTACTGACGGCCAAACGGGCCAAGCGTCCGGCCAAACGGCCTTCTGCGGTCAAGTCAGCCGTCGGGCGATCAGATCGCTTCTGGCGGTCCCTCCTTTGACGTGGCAATACCCTCGAACTGTAGAGACTTCCGGTGTGGTGATCTTCAGGTTTTATGATCTTGCCGGTGCGTCGCGCGCCGTCGGGGCAGGCTCTGCCCTGCCC
>NZ_JBFBCE010000202.1:0-2976 GCF_040689595.1 Streptosporangium sp. NPDC051023
CAGGGACTTCTATCTCAGCGACAGCCCCGACAGCATCGGAAACCTCCTGTTCGGCCCCCTCTGACCCGCCGCCCCAGATTCCGGGGTGGCGACGCCTCCCAGCTGTACGGCGCAGCCCTGCCCTTCCCCCGAGCGGCCCGCGTCGGCGGCCTGGCGGGGGATGGCACGATCGGAGGCATGACCTTCGTCCCTCCCGGGTCCGGCTGGCCCGACGATCCCGCCCTGCCCGGCACTCCCGTCGCCCACGACCCGCAGGAGGTCGGGCGGCTCGCCGCGGAGAGCCGTACGCTCGGCGAGCTGACGGCGAGGCAGTCCGTCTGCCGGGCGTGCCCGCGCCTGGTCGAGTGGCGCGAGGAGGTGGCGACGGTCAAGCGGCGGGCGTTCGCCGGGGAGACCTACTGGGGACGGCCCATCGCGGGGTGGGGGGAGGACAGGCCCGAGGTCCTCATCGTCGGGCTCGCCCCGGCCGCGCACGGCGGCAACCGCACCGGGCGGATCTTCACCGGAGACCGCAGCGGGGACTGGCTGTTCGCCTCGCTCCATCGGACGGGCCTGGCCGTACAGGAGACCAGCGTCCACGCGGGGGACGGGCAGCGTCTCGTCGGCGCGCGGATGCTGGCCGCGGTACGGTGCGCCCCGCCCGCGAACAAGCCGGAGCCGTCCGAGCGGGCGGCCTGCTTCCCGTGGCTGGCCAGGGAGGTCGAGCTGGTCGCCGACAGCGTGCGCGTGGTCGTCGCGCTCGGCGGCTTCGCCTGGCAGGCGATCTGGCCCGCGCTGCGCGAGGCCGGATACGCCCTGCCGAGCCCGCGGCCGCCCTTCGGGCACGGAGCCGAGGTCGAGATCTCTCACGGCGGAACTCCGGCGCATCTTCTGGGCTGCTACCACCCGAGTCAGCAGAACACTTTCACCGGGCGGGTGACCGCCGAGATGCTCGATGCCCTCTTCACCAGGGCAAACGCGCTGCGGCGCTTGTGAACTCGATCACAAAGAGAATATCGACAGAACTTCGCTCGGGAAGATGGAAGTGATCTGCCGATTCCAGAAACTATGACGCAAATTACATGGGGGGTGCCTGGTGCTGTCTTTTTCGGGCACGTATGCTTGTGAAAGGTTTCACAAGGCCTCGGACCTAAGGATGGCGTTGAAGTGAACCGAACCTCCAAGCACATCGTGGTCGTCGGTGGGGGCTACGTCGGTCTCTACACCGTGCTGCGCCTGCAGCACACGCTCCGCAAGGAACTGCGTGACGGCAGTGTCCGGATCACCGTGCTCACCCCCGAATCCCACATGACCTACCAGCCCTTCCTTCCCGAGGCGGCGGCCGGAAACCTCTCGCCCCGGCACGTGGTCGTCCCGCTCCGCCGGGTGCTGTCGAAGGCGACGATCCTCAACGGCAAGGTCTCCAAGGTCAACCACGCCGCCAAGTCCGTCTCCTTCGAGCCGAACGTCGGAACCCCGCACGACCTCGACTACGACATCCTCGTCATGGCCGCGGGCTCGGTTTCCCGGACGCTCCCCATTCCCGGCCTGGCCGACGCCGCGATCGGCTTCAAGACGGTCGGTGAGGCGATCGCGCTGCGCAACCGGGTGCTCGAGCTCCTGGACCGGGCCGAGACCGACGGCGACGAGGCCCTGCGCCGCAGGGCGCTGACGTTCGTCGTGGTCGGCGGCGGCTTCGCGGGCGTCGAGGCGCTCGCCGAGCTGGAGGACATGGCCGTCGACGCGGTCCGCTACTACCGCAACGTCTCCCGCAAGGACATGCGCTGGGTCCTCGTCGAGGCGACCGACCGGATTCTGCCCGAGGTCGGCCCCGAGATGGGCAAGTGGACCGCGGAGCAGCTGCGCGAGCGCGGCATCGAGGTCAAGCTGAACACCCGTCTCGACTCCTGCGAGGGCGGCCTGGTGAAGCTCTCCAACGGTGAGGAGTTCGAGTCGGCCACCATCGTCTGGACCGCCGGAGTCAAGCCGAGCCCGGTCGTCAACGCCGGGGACCTGCCCCTGGACGAGCGCGGCCGGATCAAGACGACCACCCGCCTGACGGTGGCCGGGGTCGAGGACGCCTTCTCCGCGGGAGACGTCGCCGGAGTGCCCGACGTGACCAACCCGGGCCAGTACTGCGCGCCGAACGCCCAGCACGCCGTCCGGCAGGCCAAGGTGCTCGCCGACAACATCACCCGCCAGCTCCACGGGCAGCCGCTGGTCGACTACCGGCACAAGTACGTTGGGTCGGTCGCGGGCCTCGGCCTCCACAAGGGCGTCGCCAACGTCTACGGGATCAAGCTGCGCGGGCTGCCCGCCTGGTTCATGCACCGCACCTACCACCTGTCGCGGGTGCCGACCGTCAACCGCAAGGTCCGGGTGATGATGGACTGGACCCTCGCGCTGTTCTTCAAGCGGGAGACCGTCTCGCTCGGCGAGATCGAGGCGCCGCGCAAGGAGTTCCACCAGGCGGCCACGACCTGAGGCCCGTCTTCTCCCGGGTTCCCCGGCCTCCCGCTCCCGCGGCCCCGGGCCCGGGGCCGGTTCGCCCCCGGCCCCGGGCCCTGTCTTCCCCCAGGTCTTCCCCGAGCCCCCTTCCGCCTCGTGCGGGAGGGGGCTCTGGCGTTCCCTGTCCGGCGCGGAAGTGTGTAACGTGTGCCATTCCAAGCCGTGCGACCGGTCTCGAAGATCGAAACGCCGTGGCACGGTTTGTGTGACGCCTGATACAAAGTTGTGCTCCTCTGATGAGTGGTCAGTTACGTATGATTGCGGCGTCCCCGTAGCCCAATGGCAGAGGCAAACCCCTTAAAAGGGTTCGAGTGAGGGTTCGAGTCCCTCCGGGGGCACTCATAGTGATCTGCACGATTCGGCCCGTGACCGGGTTTTCCCGGTCACGGTGTCCTGGGACTGCACCTCCTGGGCGGCGTCGGTGAGCGCGGCCAGTACCCGCACCGCGGCCTCGTCGCGGATCGGCGTCAGCCGTGCCCCCTCCGCGGC
>NZ_JBFBCE010000203.1:0-2969 GCF_040689595.1 Streptosporangium sp. NPDC051023
AGATCCTGATGCTCGTAGGCGGCCAGATCCGTGGCCCGCACCCGGCCGATCAACTCCCGGAAGGACGGACGGCCCGAAACATCGGTGCGCAGCACGAGCGTGTTGACGAAGAACCCGACCAGATCGTCCAGCGCGTCGTCGGTGCGCCCGGCGATCGGCGTGCCGATCGGGATGTCGGTACCCGCCCCCAGCCGGGTCAGCAACGCGGCCACAGCGGCCTGCACCACCATGAACAACGTCGCCTGCGTCTGTCGGGCCAGGGCCAGGAGCCCCTCGTGCAACTCCGGCGAGACGCTGAAGGGCACGTGGTCGCCCCGGTAGGTCGCGACCGGGGGCCGGGGCCGATCGGCGGGCAGTTCGAGCTGGTCGGGAAGGCCGTCCAGGGCCCCCGACCAGAAGGCGAGCTGCTTGGCCGCCAGACTCCCCGCGTCCCGCTCATCCCCCAGCAGGCCGCGCTGCCACAGGGCGTAGTCGGCGTACTGCACCGGCAACGGCGACCAGGACGGCACCTCACCTGCACACCGGGCGGCATAGGCCTGCGACAGGTCACGGGCGAACGGCCCCATCGACCAACCGTCGGCGGCGATGTGGTGCATCACGATCACCAGCACGTGTTCCACCGGACCGAGCCGGAAGACCCAGCCTTTGATCGGCAGGTCGGCGGCCAGGTCGAACGGCCGGTGCGCCGCCTCCGACAACGCCTCTTCCAGCCCCTCCTCGGTGACCTCCACGATCTCAACCACCGGACCGTCTTCGACCACCCGCTGGTACGGCAGGCCGTCAACCGCGGGGAAAACCGTCCGCAGACTCTCGTGCCTGGCCACGACATCGCCGATCGCGGCCTTCAGCGCCTCGTGGTCCAGCTCCCCGGTCAGGCGTACGGCCATCGGGATGTTGTAGGTGGCGCTGGGCCCCTCCCACTCGTGCAGGAACCACAGCCGCCGCTGCGCGAACGACAACGGCACCAGCTCAGGCCGGACAGCCGGCACCAACGGCGTACGAACCGGACGGTCACCCTCACGCCCGGCGATCCCGGCGACGGTCGGCGACTGGAACAGCTCCCGCACGCTGAGCTCGACACCCAGCGACGAACGAATCCGCGAGATCAGCCGCGTCGCCAGCAGCGAATGCCCACCCAGATCGAAGAAGCCGTCGTCGATCCCCACCCGCGCCACACCCAGCACCTCGGCGAACAGCCCGCACAGGATCTCCTCCCGGGGAGTACGCGGCCCCCGGCCGCCTGTCTCTCCCTCGAAGGACGGCGCGGGAAGCGCCCGTCGGTCCAGCTTGCCGTTCGGCGTCAACGGCAACGCCTCCAGCGACACGAACGCCGACGGCACCATGTACTCCGGCAACACCGCGGCCACCGACGCGCGGATCGACGCGCCCTCGGGATCGCCGACGACGTACCCCACCAGCCGCTGACCGCCCGACACGTCGGTGTGGACGACGACCGCGGCGGCGCGCACCCCGGGGATGTCGCGCAGCGCGGTCTCGACCTCGCCCAGCTCGATGCGGAAGCCGCGCACCTTGACCTGGTCGTCGACCCGGCCGACGAACTCCAGCACCCCGTCGGCCCGCCACCGCACCAGATCCCCGGTCCGATACATCCGCGAACCGGCAGAACCAAAAGGACACGCGACAAACCGGCCCGACGTCAACCCCGGACGCCCCATGTACCCACGCGCCAGCCCACCACCACCGAGGTACAGCTCACCCACCACGCCCGCGGGCAGCGGAGCGAGGTTCCCGTCCAGCACGTAGACCTGTTTGCCGATCAGCGGGGTGCCGATCGGGACGGGGTTCGGCGCGCGCCCCTGCTCGCACTCCCACATGATCGCGCCGATGGTCACCTCGGTCGGGCCGTAGCCGTTGAACAGCCGCCGCCCAACCGACCAGGTGGCGGCCAGTTGCGGAGGGCACGCCTCACCGCTCACGGTCACCGCGACGCCTGACGGCAGGCCGTTGGCGGGCAGGTCGGCCACCACGGCCGGGGGCAGCGCCACATGGGTGACCCCGTGCGCGGCCACGAAATCGACCAGGTCGAGGCCAAGCGGGCGTTCGCCCAGGGGCAGCACGAGCGTCGCGCCGGACAGCACCGCCCCGAACAGGTCCCACAGCGCCGCGTCGAAGCTGGTGGAGACGAGCTGCAGGATCCGGCTTCCCCTGCCGACCGCCTGCCGGTGGATCTGGCTGGCCACGATGGCCCCGACACCGGCGTGCGACACGGTGACGCCCTTGGGCCGTCCGCTCGACCCCGAGGTGTAGATGACGTAGGCGGCGTTGTCCAGCACCGGCGAACCTTGTCTGTCCGCGTCACCGGGGTCTGTCGTCGCGGCGCCCGCCAGCAGGCCGAGCGTCGCCGGGTCGTCGAGCAGCAGTACGGGAGTGGTGGTCTCGGGCAGCCCCCCGATCCATTCGGCCGTGCTCAGCAGGAGGACCGGGGCGGCGTCGCCGAGCATGTAGTGGACGCGCTCGGCGGGATAGCCGGGGTCGATCGGCACGAACGCGGCCCCCGCCTTGAGCACGGCGAGAATCGCGGTGACCCACAGGTCCGAGCTCGGCATCGCCAGGGCGATCCGGTGCTCAACCGAGACACCACGCCCGATCAGGAGGTGGGCGAGCCGGTTGGCGTCGGCGTTCAGCTCGGCGTAGGTGAGCGTACGGTCGCCGTGGACGATCGCGACGGCCTGCGGGTCGGCGTTCGCCTGCCGTTCGAACAGCTCGTGAACGCAGGTGTGGAGCGGGTAGGCGGTGGCGGCCGTCGCGTTCCAGTCGACGAGGACGCGTTCACGCTCCGCAGGTGTGAGCACGTCCGGCGTGCTGACGGGCTGCTCGGGGTCGGAGACCATTGCTTCGAGCAGGCGCAGGAGACGCTGTGCGGTCGAGCCGACGGTGGCCCGGTCGAACAGGTCGGTGGCGTACTCGACGACCCCGTCGATCCCGATCGGCAAACCATGCTCGTCATG
>NZ_JBFBCE010000204.1:0-2915 GCF_040689595.1 Streptosporangium sp. NPDC051023
AGCCGTTCGGTGCCGGGCCCTTCCCCATGCTCTTCCCCGCCCGCCCCGTGCCGCCCGAACCCCCCGTGTCACCCCGTGCCGCTTTCCGACGGCGCGGCGTGGCAAGCCCCGGGACGGTCCCCGGCTCGGCGCGACGGGTCAGCCGACCGAGCCGCGTTCCTTCAGCTCGGGCGCCTGGACGATACGGCGGCGGCGGGTGTTGCCGTCCGCGGCGGCCACGACCGTACGGACGGCCGCGCGGACGATGCCGTCGATGTCCCAGTCGACCGTGGTCAGCCCCGGGGTGAGCAACCCCGACATCGGATGGTCGTCGTAGCCCATCACGGACACGTCGAGGGGGATGCGCAGCCCCCGCTCGGCGCTGGCCGCGTAGACCCCGTAGGCGATCGAGTCGGCGAAGCAGAAGAACGCCCTGTGGCCGCCCGCGAGCATCGCGTCGGCGACCCCGGTCGCGGCCGTGAGCGCCTGGGGCGCGGTGACCACCTCGATGTCCAGCCCGAGACGTCCCGCCTCGGCCAGCACATGCACGTCCGCGGGGCGGTCCGGGGTGCTGGCCCTGGTCGGGGTGAGCACGGCGACACGCCTGTGACCCCGGTCCCGCATGTGCTCCAGCGCCAGGGTGACGCCCGCACGGTTGTCGAAGACGACCTCCCCCGCGGTGCGCGCACCGGCGAGCCCGTCACCGATCGAGACCACGGGCAGGCTCTCGCACAGCTCGCCCCAGAGCGGTGCCGCCGGATCGACCGGCTGCACGATCAGGGCGTCGACCCGCTGGTCGCGGAGCTGCCTGGCCAGGGTCCGCTCACGGCCGGGGTCGCCCGCGGCGTCCAGGATCAGCGCGTAGCGGTCGTTGTCCTTGAGCGCCCTGCCGATGCCGACCGCGAGGGCCTGCTGCCAGAGGTCCTCGAGGGAGCCGCAGAGCAGGCCGATCATCCCGGTTCTGCCGCTGGCGAGCGCGCGGGCGATCGGGTCGGCCTCGTAGCCGAGCTCGGCGGCGACGCGCCGTACCCGCTCCATGGTCTCCTCCGACACCTGCAGGCCGCGCAGGGCATAAGAAACCGAGGCCGGGGAGAGTCCGGTGGCCTTCGCCACCTCGCGTATCGTCGCTCGTTTCCGTGGCTGGGGCACCTGTCCACCCTATGCCTCTACCTCCGTCTGAACAGGGGTCTGCGCCACATCAGGCCGGTTCGGGGCATTGACACTCATAAGGTGAAACGGTTCACTGAAACGGTTCAGTGAACCGCGTCAGTCTGAAACGTAGTAAGGTCAGACCCGTTACCTATATTCTAGGTAGGGAATACCTCGAAAAGGAGGGGGGAAATATGGCCGTCGACGTGCACCAGCATCTGTGGACACCCGCGTTCGTGGACGCGCTGCGGCGCCGTACGGCTCCGCCCCGCCTGGACGGCTGGACCCTGCACCTGGACGGTGAGCCCGCCTACGAGGTCGACCCCGCCGATCACGACCTCGCCAGGCGGCTGGCGCTCAACGAGGACCTGGAGCTGGCGCTGGTCTCGCTGTCCAGCCCGCTCGGCATCGAGACACTGGCTCCCGAGGACGCCTGGCCGATCATCGACGCCTACCACGAGGACGCCCTCGCCCTGCCCGCCCCCTTCGGCGCGTGGGCGGCGACCTGCCTCGGTGACATCGACCCCACCAGGCTGGCCAAGGCCCTCGACCAGGGGCTCGCCGGGCTCCAGCTGCCCGCGACGGCCGTGGCGGGCGAGGCGGCCCTGGCCAGGGTCGCGCCGCTGCTCGACGTGCTCGCCGAGCGTGACCTTCCGCTCTTCGTGCACCCGGGTCCCGCGGCCGAGCCTGAGAACCCGGGCTGGTGGCCGGCCGTCGTGCCGTACGTCCAGCAGATGCACGCGTCCTGGTACGCCTTCGCCGCGTTCGGCCGCCCGCGCCACCCCGGGCTGCGGGTCTGCTTCACGCTGCTGGCGGGGCTGGCTCCACTCCACTCGGAGCGGCTGATCAACCGGGGCGGGGAGAGCCGGGGCCAGGTGGACGCCGAGATGTTCCTGGAGACCTCCTCGTACGGCCCGCGCGCCATCGACGCGATCATCCGCGAGCTCGGCATCGACGTCGTGGTCAACGGTTCCGACCAGCCATACGCCACCGCACCCGACCCCGCGCTTGGCGACGCCGCCAGGCACGCCATCGCGGTCACCAATCCCAGCCGTCTGCTGAACCGGAAGGAGTCGCGCAAGTGAACGTGAACAAGTCCCAGGGCAGCGGGCGCTGCCGCCTCCAGGGAGGCCGACGATGAGCTACGAAGCCCTGCCCGCCCGTTCCCTCGACCGTCGTGAGCTGCGCGACCTGGTCGACGAGCTGGCCGCGGACCCGTCACGCTGGGAGGACCAGGTGGACTTCCCCGAGGAGGGGGGCCGCCACTACGCCTCCCTCTACCGGGACGCCTATGTCGACATCTGGCTGCTGTGCTGGCGCCCCGAGGACGACACGGGCTGGCACGACCACGACATCTCCTCGGGCGCGGTCCGGGTGGTGACCGGCACGCTGCTCGAGTGCAACCCGCGCATCGGCGGCGAGCACCTGGAGACCGTGGTCTCGGCGGGCGAGTCGTTCTCCTTCGGCCCCGACCACATCCATCGGTTGACCGGGGCTGTCGACGGCAGTGTCTCGATCCACGCCTACTCGCCGCCGCTGTGGCGTCTCGGCCAGTACTCGATCAGCGACAGCGGCGTGATGCGCCGCGTCTCGGTGAGCTACGCCGACGAGCTGCGCCCCATGGACGACCTCGAAGCGGCCGTTGAGGCCGATGAGGTCGCCGTCGCCTAGGGCGTGCTCCGGACGGTCCCGGGCCGCCCCCCGGGGGGGGTTTGCGGGGGGGCCCCGCCCGCCCACGAATAAAACGGCCCAGACCCCCCAGGGCCCCCCCCCGGCGGGGGGGAAAA